>NZ_JBFTRV010000017.1:0-147431 GCF_056399665.1 Massilia sp. 01N410
TACCCGGCATTCGCGCGGGAGGTCGGGATTTCGCATGAAGCCATCAACGCGAGCGCCGGCGAACGAAAGCGCGGTGCGCTGCACATCCAGAACGTGAACGCCTATCACAGCCGGATGCGCACCTGGCTGCTGCCTTTCCGCGGCGTCGCGAGCCGATACCTGGACCACTACTTCGGCTGGCGCTGGGCGCTGGATGGCCAGCGCATTGCCAGTCCAGACGCCTTTTTGAGAGCGGCGCTCGGCAGATTCAACACTTAGCGCGAACAGCGCCAATTGATTGGCCGGCCTGGGGGCGACAAAGCCTTGCTGTATCATTCGGCTTCTGAAAACGAAGCCTTCATATGCTCATCATCACCATCAAACAAGGCAAGGAAACAGGCCTGCTGTCCGGCGATCCGTGGATTTACCTTTCGGCCATCGCCAAGGTCGAGGGGCGGCCCCAGGAACGCAACAAGGCCGGCGCCACGGCGCTCGTGCAGTCGTCGTCGCGCCGGTTTCTGGCGCGCGCGGCGTACAACGCCAGGTCGCAGATCGCAGCCCGCGTCTGGACCCTGCGCGAGGACGAGCCGGTCGACCACGCAATGATCAAGCGTCGGGTGCAGGCCGCGGTCTCGCGGCGCGCCGCTGCCGTGCAGGGCGCCGATCCACAAGCCTTGGCGCTGGTGATCGATGGCGAAAAAGACGGCTTGCCGGGCCTGCTGGTGCACAGCTATGGCGGGACCGGCGGTTACCTGGTATGCCAGTTCAATGCTGCCGGTGTCGACTTGTGGAAGGTGACCATCGTGCAGGCGCTGCTGGCCGCCACGGGTTGTCTCAACGTATTCGAACGCAGCGACGAGCTGTTGCGCAAGGGCGAAGGGCTGCCCGTGATATGGCGTGCGCTGGCCGGCGACGAGCCGCCCCAGCGCCTGATGGTACGCGATGGCAAGCGCCTGCTGCCGACCGATATCCGCACCGGCTTCGTGTATCCGCGCTGAGATTCGTGCGTGAATTCATAAGGCGCGTAAAATCGTCCTGCGTGTGAAACTACTTCATTGTTTTTCTGATGATCCACGGCAGGTAAGCCGGCCGCCTCGACGACCGGCGCAAGATTCGAAACAAGTCGCCTGAGACAGCCTGCCACGACCCGACTGCGATGAAGCATGGAAAAGTGGGAGTCATATGATGGAATATGTGGAAGTGGTCGAGCCCTTGCTGCTCTCCAAAATGCCGGCCGGAAAATCGAATATCCGTCTCCATGCGGGTCGGGCTGGTGAAACACGATGTGCGTCGTCGAACCGGTTTCACGAAGTCGATGAAACAAGTCCGAAGCACAAGAATGAATTGCTGGATGAAGGACTGGAAGAATCGTTTCCGGCAAGCGATCCGCCTGCCATCAGCATCACACGGATCGTCAAGGACATGGAAGGCTGCTGAGTAGAAGAGCGCCGGAGTACGTGGCAGGCCGGGTTTCAGGCGACGTAAAAGAAAACGGCGATGTAGTGGCAAATGCTGCCGCCGAGGACGAACAAGTGCCAGATGCCGTGGCCATGGCGCACTTTGTGGTCGGTAGCGTAAAAGACGATGCCGATTGTGTAAAACAAGCCTCCACCTGCCAGCCAGGCAAAGCCCTGCCAGCCCAGGACTCTAATCAGGGGCATGATGCCAAACGCAGCAAGCCAGCCCATCATCAAATAGATGACGAGCGACAGAATACGCGCGCCCTTGGCATACCAGATTTCCTGGACAATACCGAATACAGCCAATCCCCAGACCACGCCGAACATCGACCAACCGTAGATTCCACGCAGCGTGACTAAAGTGAATGGCGTATAGCTGCCTGCGATTAAGAGATAGATGGCGCAATGGTCCATCTTTCGCAGTACGTTCTTGGCTGCGCCCCGAGTGCTGTGATATAGGGTGGACGTCAGGTACAGGATCAGCAGCATGGCGGCGTAGATGCTGAAGCTGGCGATTTTCCAGGGATCGCCGCCACGCGCCGCCACCACGATCAACAGCGCGCCGCTGGCCGCAGCCAGGACCGCGCCAATGGTATGCGTGACACTGTTGAGGCGTTCGCCGTAATACATAAGTCAGCACTCGCGAAATTCCTGCCGGCCAGCAGCGAAATAGTGATGATCCGACCAGGCGGTCGCTGATTCGTCACTGTGCCGAAGTTCAGCTCTTCGCACAGTATCGCATGCAGTAAAACTGAAACGCTTGGATTGTCGCGCGTGGGCGGGTTTGGTTTACAACAATGGCTTTTGAAGCCGGCAGCGCGTTCCAAAAGATAAACCTTGCCAAAACCTGAAGAGAATAGTACTGTATAAACATACAGTATTTCTTCGCATCACCCTATGATCAACTGCTCAGATTCCACCTCAGCAGCGCCGGAATCCTTGCATCCGTCGCTCTGGCGCGCCTCGCAGCTGGCGCGTTCTTCAAGCCGCTGCGTGGATACCGGCCACGCGGCCCTGTCGGCGCAGCTGCCGGGCGGCGGCTGGCCGGCCGGCGCCCTGGTCGACCTGCTGCTGCAGCAGCCCGGCATCGGCGAGATGCGCCTGCTGCGTCCGGCCCTGGCGGAGGTGGCGGCGCGCCGCATCGTGCTGCTGCAGCCGCCCCATCCGCCGCAGGCGCTGGCCCTGGCCGCGCTGGGCGTGCCGCCTTCGCAGCTGATCTGGCTGCGCACCAGCCGCATGGCCGATGCGCTATGGGCGGCCGAACAGGTGCTGCGCAGCGGCAGTTGCGGCGCGCTGCTGTTCTGGCCGGGCTTCGAGCGGCAGAGCCAGGTGCGCGGCGACAGCCTGCGCCGCCTGCACCTGGCGGCGCAGGGCGGCGAGACCCTGTTCTTCATGATGCGCCCGCTGGCCTCCCGGCAGGACGCCTCGCCCGCGCCGCTGCGCCTGGCGCTGCGGCCCCAGGCCGGCGGCCTCGAGATCGACTTCGTCAAGCGCCGGGGACCGCAGCGCGATGCGCCGCTGTTCCTGCCGCTTTCCTCCCACCTGGTACAAACTCAACCGCAACGTCATGCGCCTGTGGATCGGCCTGTCCCTGCCCCGGCTGCCGCTCGAGGTCTTCAGCCCCAGCTGGTGCACTGACGCCGGCAGCGTCGTGCTCGAGCAGGAGCGCGTGCTGGCGTTGTCCGCCACGGCGCGCGCCGCCGGCGTCCAGCCCGGCATGCGCCGTGGCGGCGTGCTGATGCTGATGCCCGATGCCAGGGTCCACGAGCGCTCGCCGCCGCGTGAAGCCGAGGCCCTGTATGCGGTGGCGCTGGCGATGCTGCAGTACACGCCGCAGGTGGCCGAGGCCGAGGAGGGGACCTTGCTGATGGACGTCGGCGCCAGCCTGCGCCTGTTCGGCGGCGTGCGCGCACTGTGCCGGCGCGTGCGCGCGGACGTGCGCGCGCTGGGCTTCACGGCCTCGCTCGCCTGCGCCCCGACCGCGCGCGGCGCCTGGCTGCTGGCGCGCGCCGGCGGTCACAGGAGCATGCGGCGCACGCTCAAGATGCCGACCCTGGTGCGCCGCCTCGACCTGCTGGACCTGCTGCTGGCGCCGTCGGCGCGGCCCTTCGCGGCCTGGTTCGAAGGCATCGGCTGCGCCAGCCTGGGCGAGCTGCGGCGCCTGCCGCGTCCCGGCCTGCAGCGGCGCTGCGGGCGCGCATTGCTCGACCTGCTGGACGCCGCCTACGGCCTGAGTCCGGAACTGTACGAGTGGATCGCCGCCCCCGAAACCTTTGCCGCGCGTATCGAACTGTTCGACCGCATCGACGATGCCGAGCTGCTGCTGGCGGGCGCCCGCCGCCTGCTGCTGCAGCTGACCGGCTGGCTGTGCGCGCGCCAGCTGGCGGTCGAGCGCATCGTGCTCAGGCTCGAACACGAGCGGGGCAGGGAAGCGCGGCCGCCGACCTGCGTCGAGGTGGCGCTGGCCGAGCCGGCCTGGCGCGACGAGCATCTGGTGCGCCTGCTGAAGGAACGCCTGGCCAAGCTGGTGCTGGAGGCGCCGGTGATCGGCCTCGGCCTGGAGGCGAAGCAGCTGCAGCCGATGGCGCCCTTGAGCGACTCCCTGTTCCCGGAGCCGGGCGGCAGCGAGGAAGACCGCATGCGCATGCTGGAGCTGCTGGTGGCGCGCCTGGGCGCGGACAACGTGCTGCAGGCGCGGCCGATGGCCGATTACCGTCCGGAGCAGGCGAATGTCTGGGTGCCGGTGCAGCAGAAGGTCAGCGACCGCGCGCGCAATGCGCAGATGCCGCCCGACGTGATGAGCCTGCCGCGTCCGACCTGGCTGCTGGCCAAGCCGATCGCGCTGCTGATGCGCGAACACCGGCCCTTCTATGGATCGCCGCTGCGCATGGCCTCGAACCCGGAGCGGATCGAGGCAGGCTGGTGGAATGGACCCGAGACCCGCGACTACTTCATCGCCGAGGGGCAGGATCACGCTCTGTACTGGGTGTACCGGGAAAGGATCGGGGCAGACGAGTCCGAGCCGCGCTGGTTCCTGCACGGCCTGTTCGGATAAGTCCGCGGTGGCAGTCCAAAAATGCTAGGTGAAGCAAGGGCCGCGGGTGTATTGTTATTTTCCCCGCCAGCTTCGTGCGCGACGACTTCCTGTGAGGACATCGTGGACTCATCATCTGTTCTGCCACCGGCCGCGGCCGCTGTCGGCATCTGCTTCGACGGACGGACGTACCACTACCGGGAGTACAGCTACGACCGGCTCGAGGACGCGTTCGGCTACGCAAAGCTGGACCGGGCCAGACCCGGTTTCCGCGAAGACCAGACGCCGCGCCACTGGAAGCAATGGGTCGGACCGACGCCGCAAGATCGGCTGCAAATGGCGGCGCATGGCATCGTGTACGAGCGCGGCCACTACTTGTACGGTCCTTACCGCTACGATCTGCTGTCTGCCGCACTCGAGTATGCAAAGCACGAACCGGGACTCGTAGGGACGGAAGGCAGGCAGGAAAGCTAGAAGCGCCGCTGCCTGACCGTCGCCGGAAGGCGCGCCCGGAGCCTGCTTTTTCCGGCAACCAATACACAAAAATACTCCTGCACGTTTTCGGCACACGTGTCGAAAAGAGCGCATAGTATGTCTTCTGCACGCGGTCTTCAGGATCGCGATCCCTCCAGGCAGTCTGTGCTGCCCTGTCCATGAATCCCCCAGGCGCATCGGCCCATCCCATCCGGGATGTTCCGTACTCCATGTATGTTTTTCTAAAGGTACTCCATGTATCCATTCCCGCAATCCGTCAATCCCGCCCTCCGCTTGCACATCGATGCCCAGGTCGCATTCTTCAACGAGCTGTCCCAGGCCATGTCGCGCTCTTTCCAGCAGATCGGCCAACTGAACATGCAGCTGACCCAGTCTCTGTTCGAGCAAGCCACCAAGGCCGGCCAGCATTTGCTGACGACCGAGCATCCGACCGAAGCGATGTCGTTGGCGGCAGCGCGCGCCCAGCCGGCCACCGAAACGCTGCGCGTCTACCAGCAGCATCTTTCCCAGATCGCTTCCGCCACCCAGGTCGACCTGACCCAAGTCTCCGAACGGCATGTGCCGGAGACGTCGCGTACCGCCCGCGCGCTGGCGGACGACGTGACGCGTGCCGCCGTCGAAGAAACGAGCAAGAGCATGCGCCAGCAAGAAGAAGCCGCGAAAGACTTTCGCGACCTTTTCAAGCAGGAAGGCAAGCGCGGTGAAAGGGCTGGCGCTCAGTTCCAGGGCAATCTGCAAAGCGGCGGACGCGATGCCGGTGTCCGCGTAGAGGCCGAGGGACCGGCCGGCAAAGTCAGCGCCCAGGGCAATATGCAGGGCAACCAGGCGCACGAATCCGTCAACAAGAATCCCGCCAAGCCGCGCTGACCTCCTTTTCCGGCCCTGCTTTTGCAGGGCCATCCCTCGCGGCGTCGATGACCACGCAGTCTCGCCGCCGCTTTTCATTTCTACAGGAGACTCGTATCAGCTCACCCAGGAATCAGCCCATGTTCAATACAGTATTCGACGCTTGGCCACCGTTCGCCATTTTCTCGGGGAACGGTCATGCGGCCCCGTCCCCGCCGGCCGGAGAATTCGCGTCCGGATACCACGAGGAGGAAGGGCAAACCCTCCGCTACCGACTGTTTATTCCCAGCGACGCGCGCAGCGAGCCGATGCCGCTGGTCGTGATGCTGCACGGCTGTGGGCAGGACGCCGCCGACTTCGCCCGCGGCACGGGCATGAACACGCTGGCCGAGGAATACGGTTGCCTGGTCCTGTATCCCGAGCAGTCCTGCAGCGCGCACTGGAACAGGTGCTGGAACTGGTACGATCAGGACCACCAGCGGCGCGGCGAAGGCGAGCCGGCGCTGATCGCAGGACTCACCCGGCGCATCATGGTCGAGCATGCGGTCGATGCCAGGCGCGTCGCGGTCGCCGGACTGTCATCGGGGGGCGCGATGGCTGTGATCCTGGGACGCACTTATCCCGATCTGTTCAGCGCGGTCGGCTGCCACTCCGGCCTGGCGCACGGCAGCGCGACCAGCGGCATCGGCGCGATGCTGGCCATGCGCGACGGTCACGATCCGGCCGCGCTGGCGCCGACCGTCCCGCACGCCAATCCGCCGGTGATCGTCTTTCACGGCGATGCCGACGCCACGGTGAATCGAAAGAACAGCAACGGCGTGGTGCGACAATCCGTCGACAGCGATCCGGCGCACAGGCGGGGCAAGCATGCCGACATCGCGATCGTGGAAGAAACCGGCTGCAGCGGCGGACGCAAGTTCACTCGCCAGATTCACCGCAAAAAAAACGGTAGCGTGCTGGCTGAGCAATGGACCGTGCACGGTACCGGTCACGTCTGGTCGGGCGGCAACCCGCATGGCAGCTACACCGATATCCAGGGCCCCAACGCCAGCGAGGAAATGCTGCGCTTCTTCATGAATCATCCGGCGGCTGCCTAGCGCAGCGAGGCGGACCGCAGCAGCCCGGCGAAGCGCTCGCCGATGAGCCGGTGGCTGGCCGCATCCGGATGCAGTTCGTCCGGCAGCGGCAGCCGCAGGTTGTCGTTCGGGCCGTACAGCTCGAGGCCATCGACGTAATGAAGATTCGGATCGCCGGCGCGGCGCTGCCCGACGATCGCGCGCAGCTGCTCGCGGATGACGCCGAGGGTCAGCTTGCCCTGCCGGCCCTCGTCGGCGCTGCCGCCCGCCTTGAACAGCAGGCGGCCTTCGGCCAGCGCATCCATGTCGTACACCGATGGCCCTGGCAGGGTTTCGTGGATGGGGCAGAAGATCGGCGAAACTACCAGCAGCGGCGTGTCCGGATGGCCTTCGCGTATCGTGTCGAGGAAGCCGTGCATGGCCGGGCCGAAGGCGCGCAGGCGCATCAGGTCCTTGTTGACCAGGTTGATGCCGATCTTGAGGCTGATGACGTCGGCCGGCAGCTCGCGGATGGCGCGGGCAACGAAAGGATCCAGCAGGGCATTGCCGCTGTAGCCGAGATTCAGCAGGTCGAAGCCGGTGCGCACGGCGGCGACCGCAGGCCAGGTGCCGGAAGGGTGGGTGGTATTCGAACCCTGGCTGATCGAGCTGCCGTGATGCACCCAGCGGCGCCTGCCCACGGCCGGCACCGGATCCAGCGGCGCGTCGGAACGCAGCGACACCAGCTCGGTCATCTCGTCGTGCGGCAGCCAGATCTCGATCGTCTTCTGCCCGGGAGGCAGGCCGCCGAAAAGCAGGGTCCGCGCCTCGCCGCCGGTGACGGTCGTCGCGCCGGTGCTCATGTCGATGTGCAGGATCCGGCCTCCCTGCACGCTGCCCTGGCGCGCCAGCTGGCCGCCGATGAACAGGTCGAAGATGCCGTCCGGGCGCGGGCCCAGGCCGCTGTAGACGCGCTTGGTCGCGAGCACGTCCAGCTCCACCGCGGTGGCCGCGGTCTGGAACACCAGGCGCACGCCGGACGGCTGCGATTCCGCCATCGCCAGCTGCGCGTCCGGGCATTGCACGCGCGCCCAGGCGGGCAGGCGGTGCGGCAGGATGCCGGCTTCGGTCTGCTCGACGTCGAGCGCGCCGTGGATGAAGTCGCGGGTCAGCGGGGTGCGGATCGGAAGAGTGGTTTCATGCATGAGCTGCATTCTACGCCGCATTCGGCGCCGCACTTCGCACGCTTACATGAGCGTGATGCCGAAGCGCCTGACGAACATCGCAAACAGCGCGAAGCAGACGATCGTGAGCACCACGCAGACCGCGAGCGTGGGCCAGAACCCAAGCCTGGCGAGCAGCGCGGGAAACGCCAGGAACATGGGCAGGGTCGGCACCACGTACCAGAAGGTGTACCAGGCATGGTTGGCGACCTTCGATGCCGGCTGCTTTTCCACGTGCAGCCAGATCAGGGTCAGCACCGTCACCATCGGCAGGGCGGCAATCAGGGCGCCCAGCTTGTCGCTGCGCTTTGCGAATTCCGATACCGCGACGACCACGGCGGCCGTGACCAGGTATTTCGTGACGATCCAGATCATGCGGGCATCTTCTCCCCGGCGCGCAAGGTCAGCACCCGCACGCCTTGCCGCGTCACGGCCACCGTATGCTCGAACTGCGCGGACAGCTTGCCGTCGCGCGTGACGACGGTCCAGCCATCGTCCTCGGTGAACACGTCGTCGCGGCCCTGGTTCAGCATCGGCTCGATGGTGAACACCATGCCTTCGCGCAGCATCAGGCCGGTTTGCGGCTTCCCCCAATGCAGCACCTGGGGCGGCTCATGCATTTCGCGGCCGATCCCGTGGCCGCAATATTCCCTGACCACCGAGTAGCCGTTGCGGCGCGCGTGGCGCTCGATCGCATGGCCGACGTCGCCGAGGCGGGCGCCCGGACGCACGGCCCTGATCCCCTTCCACATCGCCTCGTACGTCACCTGCACCAGCCGCCTGGCCGCCGGCGCCACCTCGCCGACCAGGTAGGTCTTGCTGGAATCGGCGATGTAGCCGTCCTTCTCCAGCGTGATATCGAAATTCACGATATCCCCGCTTTGCAGGATCTCGGCGGCCGAGGGCACGCCGTGGCACACCACGTTGTTGCGCGAGGAGTTCAGGGCGTAGGCATAGCCGTACTGGCCCTTGCTGGCCGGGCGCGCCGCGAGCGTCTCGACGATGAAGCGCTCGGCCAGATCGTTGACTTCCATCGTCGACATGCCGATCAGGTCCAGCTTGTCCAGGTGGCCGAACACTTCCGCCAGCAGCTTGCCCGCCGCCGCCATCAGGACGATTTCTTCGGGGCGCTTGGTCATGACACGGCCATTCTGGGCGCCATGGCCTCGACTCCCGCTTCGCGCAACTCCCGCACCACGATCTCGTTGAAGCTCTGGGTCGGGTGCATTTCGCACAGCATGCCGATCTTGATCCAGAATGCTGCCTGCGCATTGATCGAGCGGCACGAGACCGAGGTGGCCTTGCGTATCTGGTCGTGCAGCTCGTCGTCGATGTTTACGATGCCCATTGTATGTTCCATATATAGTCCATATACGAAGTATATACAAATACTCAGGCGCGTTGCAAGCATGGCCAATCCCGTGCACAGTGGCGCCATCTTCAGCAAGGACAGGAAGGTATGCTTACCGAACGTATGGATTTTCAGGGGCCGCACGGCAAGATCTCGGCCAAGCTCGATGCGCCCGACGGCACGCCGCGCGCCTATGGGCTGTTCGCCCACTGCTTCACCTGCAGCAAGGACGTGCTGGCGGCGACCCGCATCTCGCAGGGGCTGGCCGACCTCGGCGTGGCCGTGCTGCGCTTCGACTTCGCCGGCCTGGGCAACAGTCATGGCAAATTCGCCGACACCAATTTTTCGTCCAACGTGGAAGACCTGGTGGCCGCGGCGGATTTCCTGCGCCAGAAATTCGCCGCACCCAAACTACTGATCGGCCACAGCCTGGGCGGCACCGCGGTGCTGGCGGCCGCCCACCGCATTCCCGAATCGACCGCCGTGGTGACGATCGCGTCGCCCAGCGATCCGCACTACGTGGTCGACAAGCTGCTGTCCGAGCACGTCGACACCATCGAGCAGCTCGGTGAGGCGCGCGTGAAGCTGGCGGGGCGCGATTTCAATATCCGCCGCCACTTCGTCGAGGATGCGAGCCGGCACCAGCTGCATGAAAGGATCGCCAACCTGGGCCGCGCGCTGATGGTGATGCATGCGCCGCAGGATTCGACCGTCGACGTCGACAATGCCGGCCGCATCTTCGGCATCGCCCAGCATCCGAAGAGCTTCATCTCGCTCGACGGCATCGACCACCTGGTGACGGGCAGGATTGATGCGGCCTATGTGGCGGGCATCATCGCGGCCTGGAGCGCGCGTTACATCTGATCACTCATCATCATCATGATAGCTATGCAAGAGTTTGAACGGCGGCGCGACCGCTTCGAGTTTTTCGACCACATGGAGAGCCCGGCGGTCAACATCTGCTTCCGCATGGACCTGCCGGATTTCCGGCCCTGGTGCAAGGAGCAGGGCCTGGCGCCCTTCCACGTGCTGCTGTGCGCCGTGCTGCGCTCCATCCTGAAGGTCGAGAACTTCCGCTACCGCGTGCATGAGGGCGAGGTGATCCGCATCGAGCGCCTGCATCCCTCGTTCACGGTGGTCAACCAGCACTTCGACCTGAATTTCGCCCAGTTCGACTGGTCCGACGACGTGCGCGAATTCGTCGCCAACGGCCTGGCGGCGCGCGAGGAAGCGGGCAATATGCTGGAGCTGAACCGGAAGTACCGCGGCATGTCCCCGCGCGACGCCAAGGACCAGGTCTTCGTGACCTGCATGCCCTGGCTGGACTTCACCTCGATCCAGCATCCGATGGCCGCCCTGGCCACGCCGGACATTCCGTCGCTGGCCTGGGGCAGGTTCCGCGACGGCCAGGACGGCCGCCTGGAGCTGCCGTTCTCGGTGCAGGCCCACCACGGTTTCGTCGACGGCTACCACATCCACCTGCTGGCCCGGCAGATCGCCGCCGAGCTGCGGGAGATCATGGGCGCCTAGACGGTGTCGCCTTCGCAGCCGCTGACCGATCGACGACCCGGATCGACCCGGTACAGGTCCGTCAGCGCGCAGAACTCCTCGGCCAGGTCCTCGGCTTCGACGACGCGGGCCGCGAACCCGGCGAGGGTATAGCGGACCTCGTCCTGCTCCGGGTTGCAGGGCAGGGTGGAGGCATGGACGATCTCCTGCTGCATGTTGCGGAAGCCCCAGCAGCCTTCCGCGAAAGCCTTCCTCAGCTTGCGCAGGCCATGCGCCGCCGCGAACCAGCGCTGCCAGCGCGCCAGCAGCGCGGCATCGCCGGCATGGCGGCGCGCGACCTCGGCCTCGCATTCGCGCAGCTTCTCGTCGAAGGACAGACGCTCGATCCTGGCGGACGCTCGCCCGACTTCATCCGCCGGTCCCGTATGCACCAGGGCCAGCCCCAGGTTCAACTCCAGGCGGCCGAACACGAACAGCAGGCGCCCCAGGTGCAGGGCGGCTGTCGCTTCGACCTCGGTTTCCGGCAGAATCGGCATCATGTCCATCTCTGTCTCCTTTTTTACTTTTACTTCAGTGCGGAATAGATTCCCTCCAGACGGTCCTTGGTGCCCGGGATGCGCTCCAGGCGCGGATAACGCAGGCCGCCGTGGTAGTCGAGCGAAATCGTGCGCAGCACGTTGCCCTTCTTGACCAGCAGCTGGATCGGCTCCTTGCCGTCCTTGGCTTCCTTGATCGCCTTCTTCAGCAGCTCCGGCTTGAACACGCGGTTGTTGACGGCGACGATGCTGGTGTTGGCGGCCAGGCCGGCGCGGAAGCCCGGGCCGTCCCAGATCACGTTGCGCACGCTGCCGTCCGAGGTCACGGTGAAGCCCACCGAGTAGCTCAGGTCCGCGCCTTTCAGGCGGTCGTCGTAGCTCTTGATGGTGTCGGTCGGGGTGTCGGTGTAGACCAGCTTCCAGCCGGCGCGCGCCAGGCCGTCCAGCGGGGCGCCCGGACCGTGGCCGTCCACGCGTGCGCGCAGGAAGGCGGCCCAGTCGTAGGGCACGACCTTGTTCAGGGCCGCCACCACGTCGTCGAAGGTATAGAAGGCCGGCAGGAAGCTGCCGTCGTCGATGCCGTAGAAGAGGCGGGCGAAGTCGTCCAGCGATTTCTTGTCGCCCGATTTTTCGCGGATCAGGGTGTCGACGTCCAGCCAGATCAGCTGGCCTTCCGAATAGTAGTCCTCGCTGCGCTGCCAGTTGGCCCAGCCGAGCGGGCGGCGCGCGTTCAGGATCGGGTCGTTGACCGTGTCCTGCATGGCGCGCCAGGCGCGGCCGGCGACGTGGTCGTAGCGCGCGGCGGTGGCCGCCAGCGCATCGCGTGCGCCGGCCATCGACACCAGGGTGGAGCGGGCGCCCAGCACATTGCCCCAGTACTGGGTCTGGCCTTCGTAGACCCACAGCAGCTCGTTCTGCAGCGGGGTGTTGAAGTTGGGGACGTCCTGGCCGGCCGGGCGGCGGAACTTGCCGTCCCACGAGTGGGTGTACTCGTGCGGCAGCAGGTCGCGGCCGGCTTCGCCCTTGGCCCATTCCGTGAAGTAGCCCGGCTTGACGCCGTTCTCGCTCGACTGGTGGTGTTCGCGGCCGATGCCGCCGAATTCGTCCGACAGCGCGAACAGGAAATCGTAGTGCTTGTAGTGGTGCGAGCGGAACAGCTTATAGGCCTGCTGCACCAGCTTGCGGTGGGCTTCGATCTGTTCCGGCTTGGCTTCCAGGCTTTCCGGATTGTCGGCGAAGACGTTCAGGCGCACCGGCACCTTGGCGCCCGGATCGAGGTCGAACTGCTTGTAGTAGCGGCCGGCGAACAGCGGCGAGTCGATCAGGGTTTCGAGGTCGTGCGGCTCGAAGTGGACTTCGTCGCCCTGGCGGTTCGCGGTCTCCAGCGCGGTGGCGTACTGCCAGCCGGCGGGCAGCTTCAGGTTCGGCTGCACGGTGATGCGGCGCGCCACGTAGCCGGCCGGGTACAGGGTCATCGACACCCATTGCACGCCGAGGATCTCGTCGGTCATGGTGATGCGGCCCTGCGAGGTGTCGAGCGGCGACAGGTACTGGTACTCGGCTTCCAGTACGCTGGCGCCCTCGGGCACGTTCAGGTGGAAGGCGAACACCTGCACCGGATCGCGGGTCCATTCGACCGGCTTGCCGTTGGCCGTGAACTTCAGGCCGGCCAGCTGGGTGATCGGGCCGTTGGGGCCGTGGTTGGCCGGCAGCCATTGCGGGTACAGCAGGGTCAGCGGACCCGGCTTGACCGGGATGCTCATGCGCATGCGGAAGATCTGTTGCGACAGATTGGTCGCATCGACGTTCAGGACGATGGTGCCGGGATAGGGCTGGTCGACGGGCGCGGGGACGTCGGCGCGGGCCGGGCCGGCGAGTGTGAGCGCCAGGGCAGCAGTAGAGAGAAGCGCGGTGGCGGAACGGCTGGCCAGCGTCTTGAAACGGCGATGCGGATGGTGTGCGGTCATGGCTGAGAAAACGGTCGTGGGTGAATCAAAAATGCAACAAATGGCCGAGTGTAGCATCGCTCGCCAAGGGTAGATGCTCAGCCGCATCGATGCAAATAAAATTCGAAAAACAATATTAAAAACGATATTTTGTATGCCTTGAAAACGCATGCAGGGGGCATTAGATTGGTCCCAACGGATGCTCACGATGAGGTCCGGAAACTTATCGCTTACTTGAAAAGGATACTTGCCATGCGTACTTTTGACCTGACCCCCCTGTATCGTTCCGCCATCGGTTTCGACCGCCTGGTCAATATGCTCGAGCAGCGCGCCGAAGCCGCGCCGAGCTACCCGCCGTACAACGTCGAACTGGTCAGCGAAGACAAATACCGCATCGTGATGGCGCTCGCCGGCTTCAGCCGCAGCGAGATCGAGATCGTCTCCGAACGCGACACCCTGCACGTGACCGGCCGCAAGCAGAAGGACGAGGTCCAGCGCCACTACCTGCACCGCGGTATCGCCCAGCGCGATTTCGAGCAGCGCTTCCAGCTGGCCAACCACGTGAAGGTCGTCAGCGCCGCCTTCGACAATGGCATCCTCACCATCGAACTAGTGCGTGAAGTGCCCGAGGCCCTGAAGCCGCGCAAGATCGCGATCGCCGATGCGAACGGCAACACCGACAACGTGCAAGTGCTGGAGCAGCCGCAACAGCAAGCCGCATAAGCGTAAGGTGGGCACGGTGTGCCCACCATGAAAAATCGAGGCGCCACGAGCGCCTCTTTTTACGTCCGTCGATTTAAGCCCGTCCTAAGCTCAAGCTTAAGAGTGATTTAAGGGTATTGCGAGAAACTACTCGCATCAAAACAGCAGTCTCCACAAACCTCTTTTCCAATCCAGGAGTACGTAATGGCTAACGAAGGTGCAGTCACCGCCATCACCGCAAAACGTCTCACCCTGGCCCTGTGCGCGGCCGGTGTCATTGGCGGAGCGGTGGGCGCGGTCGCAGTCAACCATAACAATGCCACCGCCGCCGCGGAAGCCGCGGCCCTGGCGCAAAACCAGGCAGCCCCGGTGGCGGCCGCACCGGCGCCTGTCGCAGGCAATTCGTCGGCAGTGGGCCTGCCCGACTTTACCAGGATCGTCGCCCACAACGGCCCGGCCGTCGTGAACGTGCGCGTCGTCGGCACCACCAAGGTGGCCCAGCGCCAGATGCCGCAGTTCGACGAGGACGATCCTTTCTTTGAATTCTTCCGCCGCTTCCAGCCTACGCCTCCTCACGGCGGCAACGGAGGCGGACGCGAACTCGTTTACGGCGCCGGATCGGGCTTCATCGTGAGCCCGGACGGCGTCATCCTGACCAATGCGCACGTGGTGCGCGATGCCGACGAGGTCACGGTCAAGCTGCAGGACCGCCGCGAATACCGCGCCAAGGTCCTGGGCTCGGACCCGAAGACCGACGTCGCCGTGCTGAAGATCGATGCGAAGAACCTGCCGGTGGTCCCGCTCGGCAATACCCGTAACCTGCAGGTCGGCGAATGGGTGCTGGCGATCGGTTCGCCCTACGGCCTGGAAAGCAGCGTGACCGCCGGCGTGGTGAGCGCGAAAGGCCGCAACATCGATACCAACGGCGTGCAGTTCATCCAGACCGACGTCGCGGTCAACCCCGGCAACTCGGGCGGCCCGCTGTTCAACACGCGCGGCGAGGTGGTCGGCATCAACTCGCAGATCTACAGCCAGACCGGCGGCTACCAGGGCCTGTCGTTTGCGATCCCGATCGACGTCGCGGTCCGCATCAAGGACCAGATCGTCGCCACCGGCAAGGTGCAGCATGCGAAGCTGGGCATCGGCCTGCAGGACGTCGGCCAGGACTTCGCCGATTCCTTCAAGCTGGACTCGCCGGACGGCGCGCTGGTGCGGAACGTCGAGCGCGGCAGCGCGGCCGACAAGGCCGGGCTCAAGTCGGGCGACGTGATCCGCAAGGTCAACGGCCAGCCTATCGTCGGCGGCGGCGACCTGAGCTCCATCGTGGCGGTCGCCAAGCCGGGCGACAAGCTGGCGCTGGACGTCTGGCGCGACGGCCACGCCGTCCAGCTGAACGCGACCCTGGCGAACGCCAACGACAAGCCGGACCCGGCCAACCGCGACAACCTGGCCAGCACCGACAAGGGCGCCAAGCTGGGCCTGGCCCTGCGTCCGCTGGACCCGACCGAGCGCCGCCAGGCCGGCATTCCTTCCGGCCTGCTGGTCGAGGATGCGGGCGGTCCGGCCCAGGTGGCCGGCGTGCAGCCGGGCGACGTGCTGCTGTCGGTGAACGGCAAGCCGGTCAACAGCGTCGAGCAGGTGCGCGACGTGGTCGGCAAGTCCAGCAAGTCGGTTGCCTTGCTGATCCAGCGTGGAGATGACAAAATCTTTATTCCCGTGCGGATTGGCTAAGGATGGTTTAAGGGGAGTTTAAGCTCCCCTCGGTAAACTGAAAGCTCGAAAGATTCTTCTATCCGCATGGTTTTCTGAGAATCGGGGGATTTGATGCGGCTGTTGCTGGTGGAAGACGATACGATGATCGGCGAAGTGGTGCTCGACCTGTTGCGGGCCGAGCACTACGCCGTCGACTGGGTCAAGGACGGCGAGATGGCCGACACGGCCCTGATGCAGAACCAGAACTACGACCTGGTGCTGCTCGACCTGGGCCTGCCGCGCAAGGACGGGCTCGAAGTGCTGCGCTCCATGCGTTCCCGCAAGGACCGCACCCCGGTACTGGTCGCCACCGCGCGCGACTCGGTCGCCCAGCGCATCGCCGGGCTCGACGCCGGCGCCGACGACTACGTCCTCAAACCCTACGACCTCGACGAAATGCTGGCGCGCATCCGTGCGCTGCTGCGGCGTGCCGCCGGGCGCGCCGAACCCGTCTTCGAATACAAGAACATCTCCGTCAATCCCGCCACCCGCGAGACCCTGGTCGACGGCCAGCCGGTCGTGCTGTCGGCGCGCGAGTGGGCCGTGCTGGAAGCCCTGGTCGCCCGTCCGGGCGCGGTGCTGTCGCGCGCCCAGCTCGAGGAAAAGCTGTACAGCTGGCGCGATGAAGTCAGCAGCAACGCGGTGGAGGTCTACATCCACGGCCTGCGCAAGAAACTCGGCAGTGACCTGATCCAGAACGTGCGCGGCGTGGGTTACATGGTGCCGAAGGTATGAGTCCGAAAAAAGCGCGGCGCCGGCTCACGCACTCCCTGCGCGGCCGCCTGCTGTGGTACGTGCTGGCGGCCATTACCATCGCCGCCGTGGCCCAGGCCTCGATCGCCTACCGCACCGCGCTGGCCGACGCCGACCAGATCTTCGACTACCACATGCAGCAGATGGCGCTGTCGCTGCGCTCGCGCGTCCCGCTGGCCAACAGCGAGGAACCCGGCAACGTCGATACCCCGCTGAGCGGCAGCGACGACCTGGTGGTGCAGGTGTGGTCGCCGGACGGCGTGCAGGTGTTCCGCAGCGCCTCGCACGCGCGCCTGCCGCAGCGCGCGGTGCTCGGCTTTTCCAACGTGCGCGCCAACGGCACCACCTACCGCATCTTCTCGATCCAGACCAGCGCCCAGACCGTGCAGGTGGCCCAGGACCTGGCCGTGCGCAGGAGCATGGCCAGCAACCTGGCGCTGCGCACGCTGGGACCGATCGCGGTGATGATGCCGATCCTGATGCTGGTCGTGTGGTGGGTCATCAGTGGCTCGCTGGAGCCGGTGGCGCGGGTGCGCAAGCAGCTGGCTTCGCGCCAGGCCGACGACCTGTCGCCGGTGTCGGACGCCGGCCTGCCCGACGAGGTGAGGCCGCTGGTGCAGGAACTGAACCTGCTGTTCGGCCGCGTGCGCCAGGCCTTCGACACCCAGCAGACTTTTGTGGCCGACGCCGCCCACGAGCTGCGCACGCCGCTGGCCGCGCTCAAGCTGCAGGTGCAGAGCCTGGAGCGTTCCGACCAGCGCGTCGACAGTGCCGAAGCACGCAAGCTGGCGATCTCGCGCCTGTCGGCCGGCATCGAACGCGCCACCCGCCTGGTCGAGCAGCTGCTGGTGCTGGCGCGCCAGGAGGCCAGCGCCGCCCCGCACCAGCCGGTCATGCTGGCCGAGCTGGCGAAGCGCGCGGTGGCCGACCTGATCGGCGTCGCGCAGAACAAGCACATCGACCTCGGCCTGCAGCGCGCCGATCCCGGCGCAGTCGAAGGCCAGCCGGAATCCCTGATGATCCTGCTGCGTAACCTGGTCGACAACGCGATCAAGTACACCCCGGGCGGCGGCACGGTCGACGTGTCGGTGACGGCGGAGCAGGACGCGGCCGGCAAGCAGCTCTGCGTCAGGGTCGAGGACAGCGGCCCCGGCATCCCGGCGGAAGAGCGCGAGCGCGTGTTCGACCGCTTCTACCGCGTGCCCGGCAGCGAGGCCGCCGGCAGCGGCCTGGGCCTGGCCATCATCAAGGCGATCGCCGAGCGCCACGGCGCTACCCTGTCGCTGGGCGAGTCGGCCCGCCTGGGCGGGCTCGAGGCGGTGGTGCGCTTCCCGGCATGAACGACCTTTCCTCCCTTGACGCCATCGCGGCGGCGCAGGCCGGCTCGCTGCGCCGCGCCGACGGCGCCTACCGCAACGTGGTCCCGCGCCAGGCGATGGGCTTGCGTAAAACCCTGGGCCTGGTCTGGCGCATGCTGACCGCCAAGCCGGCGACGACGGTGCCGGACCGGCCGATCCCGGTGCGCAAGCTCGATGCGGCCACGCTCGAACGGGCGCCGGATGCGACCCTGTTCCGCCTCGGCCATTCGACCGTGCTGATCAAGCTGGACGGCGGCTGGTGGCTGACCGACCCGGTGTTCGCCGAGCGCGCCTCGCCGTTTTCCTTCGCCGGGCCGAAGCGCTTCCACGCGCCGCCGCTGGCGATCGACGACCTGCCGCCGCTGCGCGCCGTGATCCTCTCGCACGACCACTACGACCACCTCGACCACGACGCCATCCTGCGCCTGGCGCCGAAGGCCGGACTGTTCCTGGCGCCGCTGGGTGTCGGCGACCGCCTGGTCCGCTGGGGCGTCGATGCGGGCAAGGTGCGCCAGCTCGACTGGTGGCAGGAAACCCAGCTGGGCGGCGTGCGCCTGGCGGCCGTGCCGGCCCAGCATTTCTCGGGCCGCGGCCTGGGCGACAGCGACCGCAGCCTGTGGGTGTCGTGGGTCATCGACGCCGGCGACGTGCGCCTGTTCTTCAGCGGCGACACCGGCTATCACGCCGGCTTCAGGGAGATCGGCGAACGCTACGGTCCCTTCGATCTCACCATGCTGGAAACCGGCGGCTACGACCTGCAATGGGCCGACGTCCACATGCATCCCGAGCAGACCCTGCAGGCCCACCTCGAGCTGCGGGGAAAATGGCTGATGCCCATCCATAACGGCACCTTCGACCTGGCCTTCCACCCCTGGTATGAGCCGCTGGAGCGCATAGCGGCGCTGGCCGGGGTTGCCGGCGTGCCGCTGGCGACGCCGGAGATCGGCGCCGCCCTGGCGGTCGCGCGCCCGGAGGCCGGCCCGGCCTGGTGGCGCGAGCGATAGGCATCGGCGCCACACCACGCATGGGGGAAAGCCCGGCACCGCCGTTCGCGCCGCCTTTCGCGGCCGTAGAATCAGCGCTCCCGATCCCACCTGTGTGAGCGCCATGCAAATCCACCAATACCGCCGCGAACTCGGCCCATCCCTCGAGGAGCCCGTCTCCGTCTACCCGTATACGATGCGCAGCTTCCGGTCCGCCGCCGACGTGCCGGCCCTGCACGCGCTGTTGCAGGAGGCTTACGCCACCAATGGCGGCGCCATCGCGCCGCGCGAGGAATGGTGGCGCGTGCTGTCGACCGACCCGGAATTCGACGCCCGCCTGGTGCTGCTGGTCGAGACGCCGGTCGGCACCCTGGCCGCCGCCTGCATCGCCTGGACCTCCGGCTTCGTGAAGGATCTCGTCGTGCTGCCGGTCCACCGCCGCCTGGGCCTCGGCTCGGCCCTGATGGGCCACGCCTGCCAGGCCTTCCGCAAGCGCGGCGCGCATGCGGTGGCCCTGAAGGTCGACGCCGGCAACCACGCCGCGATCGCGCTGTACGAGGCGCTGGGGATGCGGCGGGTGGAGAGCGTGGCGGCCTAACTACCCGCCTGCCGGCGGGGCCGCCGAGGCCAGTGCGATGTACTCGCCTTCGATGGGGCGCGCGGCCATCTCCGCGCCGTCCAGCAGGTCGCCGCTGTCGTTCAGCTTTTCCAGCACGAAGCCGGCATCGGCCAGGAAGTCCGCCAGGCCGCCGCGCGCCTGGCTCGACAGGAAGGGCTCGCCCCGCCATCGCAGCCAGGCGTCGACCAGGCGGCTGCGGCGGCGGAATCCAGGACGCCCGTCCGGCAAGGGATCGAGCCAGGTGAAAGCCACCCGGCTGCGCGGCGCGGCAGCCGCCATCTGCTTGAACAGCCCGCGCACCGCTTCCATCGGCATGTACATCAGCAGTCCTTCCGCGACGAACAGGGTAGGGGCATCCGCGCGAAAGCCCGGATGGCTTGCCAGCAGCGCACCCAGCTCTTCCCGCGCCAGGTCGGCCGCGATGTAGCCGATGCCGCTGCCGGCCGCGGCCCGCTTTGCCGATTGCGTGGCGGCTTGATCGATCTCGATGCAGCACAGGTCCGGCCGGATCGCTTTCAATTCCGTGCACAGGGTGTCGAAGCCCGCGCCGAGCACGATCACTTGCGTGCAGCTGGCGGCCAGCAGTTCCTGCGCGTGCCGGCGCAGCAGCCGCTTGCGCAGCGCGAAATGCAGGCAAATGCCGGGCAGGGTGGCGGCTTCCAGCAGGCCGCACAGGCCGCGGAACCATGCCTGGCGCAGCAGGCCGGCCAGGCGCGGACAGGCGCTGCGCAGCACCCGTTCGCCGTGGCGCAGCGCAGCGAGCGGCGCGGCGGCGGGCAGCCCCGGGCGTGCGCCGGCCAGCTGCAGTCCGCCGGCGACGACCAGCGCGGTCCTGCTGGGGCGGCCCGGCTTCATGCCGCCAGCTCCGCCGGCACCCTGCCGAACAGCGCCGCATAATGACGATACCAGTTGCTCTGGAAGCGCAATTGCGGGTCGAAGCGGCGTTTCGCTTCCAGGAACTGCGCGAAGCGCGGATGGCAGGCGCTGACCTGGGCCGCGCTCGCGGCTCTCGCGTAAGTCAGGTAGAAGCTGCCGTCGCGCGCGATCGCCAT
Source organism: Massilia sp. 01N410 (assembly GCF_056399665.1). Classification (NCBI taxonomy): domain Bacteria; kingdom Pseudomonadati; phylum Pseudomonadota; class Betaproteobacteria; order Burkholderiales; family Oxalobacteraceae; genus Massilia; species Massilia sp. 01N410. The sequence continues at coordinate 20,654 of NZ_JBFTRV010000017.1, forward strand.
GTCGATCAGGCGGCGGAAGGCCTGGTGCGTCGCCTCGATGCCGTCCGCGGTGTGCGGCGTGTGCAGGTTGAAGATGACGCAGGCGTAGTCCCGGCGCGCCCATGGCAGGAAGCTTTCCGTATCGCGCTCGATCAGGCGGACGGTCCCGTAAATCAGATCGACGCCATGGTGCCTGAAATCGGCCGCCGCGGCGCGCATGAAGTCCGCCAGGCGTTCGCGCGGCACGTAGATCTCGCCGATCACCTCCGAGCCGCAATGGCCGAGCGCATGGTCGATCCCGGCATGGTAGCCGTCCAGATAGGTACTCTGCTGCAGCCGGTCGCTCCAGTCGTGACGGCCGTCCGTCGCCAGGTAATGGCGTGCGTAGTGCTCGAAGGCCGCGCTCTTGTCGGTGTGCGCCAGCCGCAGCAGCGCGCGCCAGTCCCGTTCGGACAGCTCCTTCGTCGCGGCGCCGGACGGCGTGTCGTCGTCGACCGGCAGGTAACAGGAAAACACGCCGCGCTGCATGAAGTCGCGGCTGTCCGGATCGATGGCGAACTGGAAGTCGCCGAAGACATAGCCGGCGGCGATGCGTTCCGCAAAGGCCGGCATCAGTTCGTCCAGCTGGAGCAGCCTGACGTCGCGCCGCATCTTCCGGCGCGGCGCGAGGCGCAGCGTCACGCTGGCGATGATGCCGAACAGGCCGTAGCCGCCGATCGCCAACGAGAACAGTTCGGGGTTGGCGGTGCGGCTGCAGTGCTGCACGCTGCCGTTCGCATCGACCAGTGTGAAAGCCTCGACGTCGCCGATGAAGGGGCGCAAGCGCAGGCCGCGTCCGTGTATGTTCGCGGACAGGCAGCCGCCCAGCGACAGCCGGTCGGCCCCAGTCTGCTTCTGGCGAATGCCCCAGCGTGGGCCGTCGGGCTTCGATGCGCTGTCGAGATAATCGATCAGTTCCGGCCACTCGATGCCGGCTTCAGCCTCGATCAGGCCGGCGTCGGCGTCGAAGGCCAGCACGCGGCGCATGTGCCGCATGTCGAGCAGGACGCCATCGGCGGCGAACTGCTGGCCGCCCATCGCATGCCGCCCGCCACAGACCGCCACCGGCAAGCCGCGCCGCGCCGCATCCGCAACGATGGCGCGGATGCCGGCAATGCTGTCCGGCTGGTGGATGCCCGCGACCCGTGTCAGGTTCAGGGCGGAATGGATATCGTTGACGAGCGAGGGGCTGTAACGTGGGGGCATGGCGCGCTTCCGGAGTTGGAAATGCAGCCATTATTGGCAGGCTTGCGCACCGGCGTCAGCGCTTTCCCTTGGGGGCTGCGTGCCGCCACCTTGGGTATCGCGCGATGCGCCGGGGTGCCGGGAGTGTCAGGCGGACAGGCCTTTTTGCAGCAGCTCCGCCACCAGTTGGTTCAACTCGACCCCGCGTTCCTTGCTCAGCGTCTGCAACTGCTGTACCAGGCCGCTGTTCAGCTTGACGGCAAATGGTACCAGTCCCAGGGCGCGCTCACGCTCGCGCTGTTCGCGGCGGTCGGGCGCAGGTCCGGATGCGGCTGCGCCGAAAGTAGCGCCCTTGGCAGCCATCTGGTTCATCAATTTCTTTGCATCGCTCTTTGCCAGGTCTGTCTTTTTCATCGCTTCCCTTTGTAGTTCGTGAATTGAAAACGGATTCTACTCGTGAAAGGCGCTCGCCTCGTTGGCGCGCAGCGAAAGGCAGCCGCGCCGGAATGGCGCGGCTTGCAAGCTTGGTCCCCGCCTGCACGGGAAGCCGGGTCGGGCAATGCCCGGCTCGACGGGTGGATTTAGAACTTGTGCGCCACGCGCGCAAAGTAAGCCGCGCCGTTCAGGCCGAACTGCACGCTCTCGTACTTGAAGCCGTTGTCGGTCTCGTCCGGATTCTGCACGGTCGGATGCACGTTGAAGATATTCGTGCCGCCGACGGTCAGCTTGGTCTTGTCCGTGAACGACCAGGTGAAGGACAGGTCGGCCGAGGTCTTGGCTTCGTAGTGCTGGTTCGGCACCGGCGGGCCCGAGAAAGTGCCCAGGGTCTGCGGACCATAGTGGACGATGCGGAAGTCGGTTTCCAGCTTGCCCTTGGTGTAGTCGAAGTCCAGGGTGGCCTTGCGGCGCGGGCCGCCCTGTTCGATGAACAGGCGCTCGCGCTCGGACAGCAGCACGTCTTCGAAGCCGGCCAGCGCGCTCGGTGCGTGCACGCCGGTGACTTCGGTGCGGCTGAAGTTCATCGCCAGGTAGGTGGCCAGCTTGCCGCCGCCGATGTCCATGCGGTGCGAGGCGGTCAGGTCCAGGCCCTGGGTGCGGGTGTCGATCGAGTTCACGAAGAACTGCGCCTGGCCCACGCCCAGCGCCTGGAGGGTCGTGCCCAGCGCCGGGTAGTTGTCGGCGTCGAAGCGGCCCGACAGCACGATGCGGCCGTCGATGTCGATGTGGTACAGGTCGGCCGTCACCGAGACCGATTTGCTCGGGGTCCAGGTCAGGCCCAGGGTGTAGCTCTTCGATTTCTCTTCCTTCAGCTGCGGGATGCCGGCCGCGTTGGCGACCTTGCCGCCGTTCGGCGCCAGCACCACGTCCATCGGCACGCCGCTGATGAAGTCGGTGAAGGTCGACGAGAAGTAGACCTGCTGCAGCGACGGCGCGCGGAAGCCGGTGCTGGCCGAGGCGCGCAGCAGGACATCGTCGGTGGCCTTGAAGGAGCCGGCCAGCTTGCCGGTGGTGGTCGAGCCGAAGTCCGAATAGCGCTCGTGGCGGACGGCGGCCTGCAGCTTGGTGCGGGCGTTCAGGTCGGCCTCGAAGTCGAGGTAGGCGGCGCTGCTGTGGCGGTCGCGGTTGGTGGCGTCGCCGGGCTGGAAGCCCGGGAAGCCCTGGCTGCCGGCATTGCCGCCCACGCCCACGCCGTCGGCGTCGACGTAAGAGCCCGGCTCGCCGGCGAAGATCTGGTAGTTCTCGGCGCGGTATTCGAAGCCGAAGGCAGCGTTCAGGCCACCCAGGACTTCAGGATAGAAGCGGCTGAAGTCGGCGTTGGTGGTCAGCTGGCGGAAGGAGAAGCCGCCGGCGTCGAACTGCGAGGGGCTGATGCCCTTGCCGCCCTTGCTGAGGTCGAGATTCGCGATCGAGGCGTTCAGCGTGTGCGCGATGTTGTAGCGCATGCGGTTGTAGCCATAGGTCTGCGAGAAGTCGCCGGCCCATTCTCCGATGCGGGTGCGGTAGCCGAGGATGCCGTAGCGGTCGTCGATGTCGCCGTTGATGTAGGGGACGAAGCCGTTCGGGTACATGGCGGCCGAGTTACGCGAGGGGATGTCGTCGGAACCGATGCCGCCGCGCGCCCAGGCGGCCGAGGAGGCGTCGCGGGTCTGGGCGCCGGCCGTCAGGTAGAGCTTGCCCGGTCCCATCGGGAATTCGCCGTTCACGTAGACGGTCTGGTTCTTGACCTTGGTGTCGCCGATGGTGCGCGGGTTGTCCGGTTCGGCGCGGTTGGAGCGGCCGCGGTCATAGTATTCGCCGGTGATGCCGAGTACGCCATCGGCGACCGCGATGCCGCAGTAGGCCGAGGCCAGCCAGTTCTTGCCGTCGTGCTTCGAGTACTCGCCGAAGCCGGCGATCGATTCGCAACCCAGGTTCTTCTTGAGTTCGACGTTGATCACGCCGGCGATGGCGTCGGATCCGTACTGCGCGGCGGCGCCGTCGCGCAGCACCTGCACGTCCTTGATCGCCAGCAGCGGCAGCGCGTTCATGTCGGTGCCGGTATTGCCGCGGTTGCGCGCGCCGAACAGGTTGACCAGGGCGGTGGTGTGGCGGCGCTTGCCGTTCACCAGCACCAGGGTCTGGTCCGAGCCGAGGCCGCGCAGGGCCGCCGAGTCGACCAGGTCGGCGCCGTCAGCACCGGTCTGGCGGGTCGAGTTGAACGAGGGCGAGATGTTCGCCAGGGTCTGGGCCAGGTCGAACTGGCCGCCTTGCTCGGCGGACTTGGTCAGCGGGATGTAGTCGACCGGGACCGTGGTATCGGTGGCCGAGGTGTTGCCGACGCGGCGCGAGCCGACGATGTTCACGCTCTGGATATTGGTGGCGTCGGCAGCGGCCGGCGCCGTGCTCTGGGCCAGTGCGGCGGACGGCATGGCGGCGAGGGCGGCGCTGCCGTAAAAGGCGAGCAGAAGGGATTGACGAATCGCGTTGGGTTTCAAGTGCTGGCTCCTTGGAAAATATTGCATTTCCATGAATTTACCAGCTGGCAACCTGAGGCAATAAGTTAAACGTCTCATAACTACAACAGTGATGCTTATAAGTTGAACTCATATTGTAGGGCAGTCTCATATTGACGCTATTTTGGTACATTGGTAACATGATTGACCATTTTTGGAGGCAGCCATGACCGATCAGGAATTCATCGCCGCGTTCGTCGCCGGGCGTCTCGCGCCGGCGGGATTCGACCACCGCGCCCACCTGCGCGCCGCCTTCCTGCTGCTGCGTTCACGTCCCTTCCTCGAAGCCTGTATCGCGATGCGCGACGGCCTGCAGGCGCTGGCCGGCAAGCTGGGCAAGCCGGACCTCTACCACGAGACCGTGACGGTGGCCTTCATGGCCTTGGTGGCGGAACGGTCGTCCGGTGCGGGCGACTGGGAGGGCTTCATCGCCGCCCACCCGGAGCTGTGCCGGCGCGGGCTGTTGGACAGCTATTATTCGGCGGCGCTGCTGGCCTCCGGCGCCGCGCGCAAGACCTTCGCCATGCCGGACCTCGTCAACGCTGGAGGCAGGCATGGCTGAGAAAGTGACGGTGGAGCGGGTCCAGACCGGCCTGCGCATCGAGAAGCGGATGCTGAAGGTGTTGAAGGGGCTGGCCGAATACCACGACATGAGCCTCGGCGACCTGGTGGAGGGCATCGTCCTGCATGCCTTCGAGGGGAAGAGCGCGTTTGGCGAGGAGAGCCTGTCCCGCATCCAGGATTTGAAACGGATCTACGGGATGACGCTGGAGGCGAAGGATGCGCACCGTTTGCAGGAGGCGGATCCGGATTGAGTTGGGTTAAACGAGCGCACCTGCACCGAATTATCGACGCCGCAGGATTTTTACTGAAGACCAAACGAAGTGCGAATCGAGAGGCAGCTTCTGGCCCGGCTCGGGCTGATTTGGCTATGAATATCCGATTTTCATAACTGGAAGTCGTCGAATTATTTTACACTTATGGTTTTCATTTGCGCCGAATTGATATATCTTTTTGATTTAACTGGTTTTTTTTATTTGGCATGGATATTGCTGAGCACTTTTCGCAACATTCATTCACTTAGGAGATCAAATGAAAACCAGGGCAAACGGGGAATTTTTGAAAGCAAAGATCGCAAAGGCGATACTCGCCGCTTCGATGCTTGCCTGCGTAAGCGGTGCAGCGTCTGCGGCAGTTATGACCTTCGTCGGCATTCCGGGTAATCAGGTAACGCTGGCGAGTTACAATGAAGACGGCATAACGGCAGTATCGACTAACGGTGGCGTTTTCTGGGGCTACCCCAGCGCCGGGCAACTCCATCTGGATCCGGCCGGGTTCGGCGATTCCGACTATGACTTTACGTTCGGTGGCCAGGCTTTCAACCTCGTATCCGTCGATGTATCGTTTGCCAGCTCCAGCGCAATTGGCACCTGGACGGCCTATGATGCTGCGAACAATCTCGTCGCCAGCTATGCCATGTCTGGCACTACGCTTCATACCGACACCGGCTTCGCGGGTTTCGATGGCATTTATCGCGTACATCTGACGAATACCGGAAGTCATTTCAGCATTGATAATCTTACCGTCGCTGCTGCCGATACCAGTGAGGTTCCAGAGCCCTTTAGCCTGGCCTTGCTTGGCATTGGCGCACTGGGCATCGCAAGCAGCCGCCGTAAAAAATAGTCAGCGAATTGCAGGTTGCCCGGCAGGGTGAACGGACCCCGAAAAGTCGAGTGTCACTTTTTGGGGTTTTTCATATAAAACACACGCAGAAGTTCAAACCGGGTCTCAATGACCCTGCATTACCCCATTTGCGAATCCTCTGCCAAAATCATACAAAAAACTCGATGTGGGGAACAGGTAGACAAACGAATCGAACCGGGATTTATTTGCCTGTAACCGGTTCCTGTCTTGCCTTCAAATTTCTGAATTCGGCGAGCAAGGATATGGGATCGGAACCGAACCAGTGCTCGCCAGAGCAAACAAGAAGATTGCAAGTATCCTTTTCACAGGATCTCGTTTTTGATGGCCCAATCTCGTACAGACGCTCTTATTCCTGATGGAATTCTTCCGCTGTCGAGAACAAATCCCAGGCGGCGATGAACAGCGCCGCGATCACCGGTCCGATCACGAAACCGTTCAGGCCGAACAGGGCCATGCCGCCCACCGTGGACAGCAGCACCACGTAATCCGGCATCTTGGTGTCCTTGCCGACCAGGATGGGGCGCAGGAAATTGTCGACCAGGCCGATCACGAACACGCAGAAGAGGATCAGCACCACGCCCTGCCAGATCGCGCCGGTCACCAGGAAGTACACGGCCACCGGCGCCCACACGATGGCGGCGCCGACCGCCGGCAGCAGCGACAGGAAGGCCATCACCACGGCCCACAGCAATGGCGCCTGCACGTGCAGGATCCAGAAGATCAGGCCGCCCAGCGCGCCCTGCGCCATCGCGACCAGCACATTGCCCTTGACGGTGGCGCGGATCACGGTGGTGAAATGGGTGAACAGGCGCTGCTTGTACTTGCGGCTCAGCGGCACCGCGGTCCTGATGCGGCCCGCCAGTGAATGGCCGTCGCGCAGCAGGAAGAACAGCAGGTAGAGCATGATGGTCAGGCTGACCAGGAAGTCGAGGGTATTGCTGGCGAAGTTGAGCGTGTACTTGGCCGCGATCTGGCTGGCCTGGGCGGCGACGCTCGACAGCTTTTCCTGGATGGTGGCCAGGTTGGTGAGGTCGAAGCGTTCCAGCAGGCCGGTCAACCAGTCGGGCAGCACGCCGATGATCTGGCGGAAGTAGGTGCCGAAGTCGATGTGGCCGGTACTGATCATGTTGTACAGCCCGACCGCCTGCTGGACCAGCGAGGCGCTGATCAGGGCCACCGGGATGATCACCATCACCACGATCGAACCCAGCGTGAGCAGGGCGGCCAGGTTGGCTTTCTGGCCGGTGGCGCGCAACAGGCGGCGGTACAGGGGAATGAACAGGATCGCCAGTACCACGCCCCAGAACACCGCGCCCGAATAGGGCGTCAGGATCCAGACGAAGCCGATGGTGACGACGGCCAGGAGGGAAAGGAAGACTTTTTGCTGGAGGGTGTATTGGCTGGCAGGTGGGTTCATACTCTTATGATAACGCCATATGCCGTTCCAGGTAGTCTTCGAAGGCCTCGCGCGGCAGGGCTTTCGCATGGAACCAGCCCTGGATGTAGTCGCAGCCGAAGGCGGCCAGCAGGTCGCGCTGGACGCCGGTCTCGACGCCCTCGGCGATCACTTCGATGCCGAGGCGGTGGGCGAGGCCGACGATGGCCTCCGTCAGCGCCTTGTCGCCGTCGTCGTCGGCCAGCTGGTCGATGAAGGATTTGTCGATCTTCAGGTAGTCGACGTCGAAATGCTTCAGGTAGGCGAGCGAGGAAAAGCCGGTGCCGAAATCGTCGATCGAGACCCTGGCGCCGGCCTCGTGCAGGGCGCCCAGGCAGCGCGAGACCTGGCCGGTGTCGCTCACCAGCACCCCTTCGGTGATCTCCACGGTAATACAGGACGGCAGCTCGGACCGCAGGATGCGCTCCAGCCATGGCAGCGGACCCTGGCGCTCGAACTGCAGCGGCGAGATGTTCACGCTCAGCTCGATCGTGCAATCGTATTTCCGGCGCCAGCGCTCGATGTCGGCGATGGCTTCGCCCAGCACCCAGTCGCCGATCTCGCCGATCAGGCCGGTCTCCTCGGCCAGCGGGATGAAGGTGGCCGGGCTGACCGCGCCGAACTCCGGATGCTCCCAGCGCAGCAGGGCCTCGGCCTTGCGCACGCGCCCGGTGGTGGTCTCGACGATGGGCTGGTAGTGCACGTGCAGCTGGCGCCGCGCCAGCGCCATGCGCAGCTCGTTGGTCAGCCTGAGCTTGAAGGAGGCCTGCTGCTGCAGGGAGGCGGTGAAATACTGGAAGTGGCCGCGCCCGGCGCGCTTGGCCAGGTACATCGCGTGCTCGGCATTCGCCAGCAGGGTGGAGGGGTCGCAGGCGTCGTCGGGATAGACGCTGATGCCGATGCTGGCCGACAGGTAGGCCAGTTCGTCGCTGCCGAGGCCGAGCGGCGCCGCCACCGCGTCGATCAGGGCGCCGGCGACGGTCTCGAGGTGCAGCTGCTGGTCGCCCTGGCCGAGCGCGATGGCGAACATGCCGCCGCCCAGGCGCGCGATGCCGGCGTCGGCCGGGACGCGGCGCACCATGCGCCGGGTCAGCTGGATCAGGGCCTCGTCGCCCCTGGCATAGCCGTAGGCGTCGTTGATGTCCTTGAAGCGGTCGATGTCGAGCAGCAGCACGCCCAGCCGCTGCCCGGCGCCCTGGGCCTTGCGCATCTCTTGCCCCAGGCGGTCGAGGAAGAGGCGCCGGTTCGGCAGGCCGGTCAACGGATCGAAGTTGGTCTGGCGCCAGATGACTTCATCCTTCTGCTTCTGCTCGCCGATGTCCCGGAACTGGATCACATGGCGGTAGATGCGGCCGTCCGGATGGCGGATCACGCGGATGTTGACGAACTTCGGCGTGACGCTGCCGTCCTTGTTGCGGTCCTGGATCTCGCCCTGCCAGTGGTCGCGGGCGGCCAGGGTCCCGCGCAGGCAGGCATAGAAGTCCTGGTCGTGCATGCTCGACTCGAACAGCTGGGGTTCGCGGCCGGCCACCTCGTCCAGCGTGTAGCCGGTCTGCTGCGTGAAGGCCGGGTTGGCGTCGACGATGCGGTTGGCTTCGTCGGTGACCAGCACCGCTTCCGAACTGGTCTGGTAGATCAGGTTCGCCATGCGCATCGATTCTTCGAGGTCGCGCTGGTGGGTCACGTCCTGCACGGTGCCGCTCAGGATCGTGCGGCCGTCCGCCGTGATCGGACTGCACAGCACGCGTATCCATTTGCGGGTGCCGGCGGGGGTGACGATCCGCAGCTCCAGGTCGAAAGGCTTGCCCTCGGTCTCGGCCTCGGCGAGCGCGCGCTCGGCCTGGATCCGGTCGTCCACGACGCAGCAGGCCAGGCAGGCTTCGAGCGTCACCGGGCGGCCGGCGGGCAGCTCGTAGATGCGGATCACCTCGTCGGTCCATTCCAGGTGGCCGGTCGCCGGTTCGAGCTCCCAGGCGCCGATCCGGGCCAGGGAACTCATCTCCGTGAGCAGGCGTTCCTGCCGGCGGATGGTGCGTTCGTGTTCGATGCGCATGGTCACGTCGCGCGCGAAGCCCAGTACGCCCAGGACCTTGCCGTCCGCCTCGACGATGGGGGTCTTGATGGTTTCGTAGGTATGTTCTTTCGCATCCTTCGCCGAGGTCACGTGGGTGTCGTGGGCGAGCGGCTTGCCGTAATCGAGGGAGGCGAGGTCGGTGCTGCGCATGTATTCGGCCGAGGCCGGCGGGAACAGGTCCTCGTCGCGCCTGCCGATGACCTCCTCGCGCGGCTTGCCCACCAATTCTTCGAAACGCGCATTGCAGGCCAGGTAGGTGCCGGCCTGGTCCTTCAGCCAGATCACGTCGGGACTGCTCTCGACCAGGGTGCGCAGCAGTGCCTTCTCGCGTTCGAGTTCGGCGGTGCGGACGCGCACCGCCTTGCGCACCGAGCGCAGCCAGAAGCCCAGCATCAGCACCAGCACGCCCAGCGCCAGCAGGGCCGCCAGCAGCCGTTCGGCGATGCGCATGAAGGGCAGGGGCTTGCCCATCCACTTGTCGTGCAGGGCGCCGAGTTCGGCCGGCGTGATCTTCGCCATGCCGTCTTCGACCATGGCGAGGGTGGCGCCGTCGCCCTTCCTGACGGCGCGCCGCAGGCCGTTGCGCCTGACCTCGAAGGCCCTCACGTACTGGCGCTGCAGGCCGAGCTGGTAGAGCCGGTAGTCGGCCGAGTATTCGTCCATGCACAGCAGCTTGATCGACTGGCGGGCGGCGGCGTCGACCAGGGCCCGGTAGGTCGGGTAGATCCGCACGCCGGTGACGCCCTCGCGCAGCAGCTCCTCGGCGCAGGCGTCGTTGGCCTGTACTCCCACCTCGAAACCCTTGAGGCTGGCGATGTCGTGGATGCCGCCGATCGAGGCGTCGGCGTAGATGGCGGTGGCGACCGTCGCGTAGGCCTTCGAGAAGTCGAGGGTGGCGGTGCGGGCGTCGGTGCGGAAGATGGTGTCGATCACGTCGGCGCGGCCGGCTTCCAGCATCGGCTGGGCCTGGGCCCAGTTGACGGCGACCAGCTCGGCCTTCCTGCCGGTCTTGCGCTCCCACAGGCGCCACAGGTCGACCGTGTAACCTTCCAGCGAGCCGTCGGGATTGCGGTGGACGAAGGGGGGATAGTTTTCGTCCAGCACGACACGAACCGGCGCCGCGCAAACGAGGCCTGGAAGACACAGCACGGCAAGCACGATGACGCGCACGACCCGCATGAACACGCTCCTGGAGAGGCGGGCCAGCTCCGATGGATGGGCTAGCCAGCTTTTGCGAAGATATCATGAAGGACGGTGCCTGCTCCAGAAGCGCGTGACGGCAATCCGCGGCCGGGTCTCAGCCGTCCGGGCCGGCCGGGGGCGAGGGCGGCACGGACGCCGCTTCGCGGGCTTCGCGCTTGCGCAGGCTGCGGTTGGCGGCGACCACGCCGACGCCGACGATCGCCAGGCTCAGCATGGCGCCGAGCGAGGGCGCGGCCAGCCAGCGCAGCGACTGGTCGGGCAGTTCGGACGGCGCCTGCTGGGGCGGATCGGAATCGGTGGGCGTGGCGATAGGAACGGGCGCGGCCTCGCCGGCCAGGAAGGGCGCCAGCTCATGGGCGAAGGCGATCGCGTCCTGCGGCGTCCGGCTCGTCAGGAGGCGGCCGTCGCGCACGGCCTGCTGGTTGCGCCAGATGGCGCCGGCATTCACCAGGTCGTCGCGCACGCCCGGCCAGGAGGTCAGGGTGCGCCCGGCCGCCAGCCCGCAGGAGACCAGCAGCAGGGCCGCGTGCGACATCGCCGCGATCGGCTTGCCGGCGGCATCGAAGGCGCGCACGAACTCGCGCGCGGAGAGAGATTGGCGCAGCAGGTCGGGCGCGATGTAGCCACCGGGAATCAGCAGGCCGTCGTAGTCGTCCGCGCGGACCGCGTCGATGGTCCGGTCGACCCGCACCAGCTCGGCGGGCTGGTGCCCGTTCATGCCGCGGATCCGGCCGGCGCGCAGGGCCACCAGTGCGGATTGCGCGCCCGCGTTCTTCAGCGCCATCAGCGCGGCATCGAGTTCCGCCTGTTCGACACCGTCCGCCGCCAGCACGGCAATCCGCTTGCCGGCGAGTTTTCCGGATCCGTTCATCGTGAGCTCCTCCTTGTCCATCGTCCCTTGTTAGCAGAGTTGGCAGACATGGCTTTAGTTCCGCTTGACCTATTCATAACCGCGTGGTTATACTTAATCCATAACCATGCAGTTATGAATTCAGATGGAACAGACACCCGACACCCCCGACGCCATTTTCAGGACCCTCGCCGACCCCACCCGCCGGGCCCTGTTCGAACGGCTGTGCCGCGAAGGGGAGCAGACCGTCGGGGCCTTGACGGCCCAGGCCGGGATCTCGCAGCCGGCCGTGTCGAAGCACCTCGGCATCCTCAAGCAGGCCGGACTCGTCAGCGACCGGCACGAGGGACGCCAGACCCATTATTCCGCCCGGTTGAAAGCGCTCGCCCCGCTGGTCGACTGGACGCAGCAGATGTCCCGGTTCTGGGAAGACCGGTTCGATGACCTCGATGACCTTTTGAAAAGGATGGACCAATGATGAATGCTTCGCCGCAGCTTGCTCCTGAACTCCGCACCGTCACCGTCGAACGCGAGTTCGCGCATGCGCCCGAGAAGATCTGGCGCGCGCTCACCCAGCCGCACCTGATCGAGGCCTGGCTGATGAAGAACGACTTCGTGCCGGCCGCGAACCACCGCTTCAGCCTGCACGGCGACTGGGGCTCGGTCGACTGCCAAGTGCTCGAGATCGAAGCGCAGCGCAGCCTGTCCTATACCTGGGCCGCGATGGGCCTGGACAGCGTGGTCACCTGGACCCTCACGCCCAGCGGCGCCGGCACCCGCCTGCGCATGGAACAGAGCGGCTTCCGTCCGGACCAGGACCAGGCCTACCACGGCGCCCGGTACGGCTGGAACAAGTTCTTCGCGTCGCTCGACCAGGTGCTGGCGGGGCTGGGAGCGGCGGCATGAGCGAGGCCTCCGTACTGATCGACGGACGCATCGCCAGCCTGCGGGACTGGCGCGGCACCACCCTGGCGCGGATGCGCGCGCTGATCCACGAAGCCATCCCCGATGTGGTGGAGAGCTGGAAGTGGATGGGCACGCCGGTCTGGGAACACGGCGGCATCCTCTGCACCGGCGAGTCCTACAAGTCCTGGGTGAAGCTGACCTTCCTGAAGGGGGCCTCGCTGGACGATCCCGCGAAGCTGTTCAATTCCAGCCTGGACGGCAATGCGCGGCGCGCGATCGACATCCGCGAAGGCGAGGAGGTCGATGCCGAGGCCTTCAAGGCGCTGATCCGCGCCGCGGCCGCGCTCAATGCGTCTGCGAAGACGAAGACGAAGACGAAGCCGAAGCGGGCGAAGGCGCCGGCCTGCGCATGAAGGCGCAGCGCTGCGAGGCGGCCAGGCCTTTCAGGTAGGCGCGGCGCACCGACCCTGCCGTGATGCAGGCGGACACGTGCTTCGAATGCCGCTCGGCGCCGCTGAGCTTGCGCACCCAGCTGCGGAAGGGGATCAGGCCTTCGGCGGTCCGCTGGACCGCGCCGACGGCCTGGTCCTCCGCCACGTCGGACGCCTTGTTCATGAAAGTGTCCTCGTCTTTTGCCGAGGGCGGCGCATCGTAGTCGGGACCGAGCGCCTCGTCGAGTTCGCGGATCTCGCGCGCGATGGCGGTGCAGCTGCGGTTCTCCGGCGGCCGGTAGGGATTTTCCTTGGCTTTCTCGAGCACGGCCGGCACATCCTGTTTCGTGATGCCGAGATCGTTGAGCGGGGCGGCGGCGGCGCTGCCCATCCGCGACACCGTCTTCGAGGCGCAGGCACCCAGGGCGAGCAGGGCGGCAAGCGAGATGAACCTGATGGCCGGATGCATGCTAGCCCTCGGCCGCTCCGCCGACCAGGATGGCCCCATCCTCGACCCGCGCCTGGATCAGGCAATCCCGTCCCGTCGCCCGGCCCTGGCGCAGCACCAGGCCATGCCCCAGCGCCGCGGCCAGCGCGCCGGCCGCGACCCCGGTCGCGCTGTCTTCCAGCGCCGCATCGAGGTGGTTGAAATTGCGGCCTTCATAAACGCCTTCCTCCAAGCGGCAGTAGACATACAGGCCGTTCACGCCGTTCGCCTTGCCCCAGGCCGCGATGCCGGCCAGGTCGGGCGCCAGGCCGTACAGCGTGTCCGCATCCTCCACTTCGACCAGCAGCTTGGGGCTGCCGACCGAGGCCACCCGCGGCCGCGAGGCCAGGACCAGGCCGGGTGCGTTCAGCAGGGCCGCGATCCCGTCGCCGCCGATGGCGGCCTGCGGCACCGTCTGCGGCGCCAGCTTCACGAAATAGCGCCCGTCCTCGCGCGACAGTTCCAGTGCCTGGCCCTTCATGGCGGTGCGCACGGTGATCGCCTGCGCGTCCTGCTCGCGTTCGAGCAGGACGGCGGCCACCGCCAGTGTCGCATGCAGGCAGAGCGGACTGCGCATGTGCGGATAGAAGTAGTCGACCTCCCGGTCCCGGGACAGGAAGACGCAGGTGGTGTTGCGCGCGGCGGCAAAGGCCTGGCGTGCGGCCGGGGCCATGCCGTCGTCTTCGATCACCAGCGCCGGGTTGCCGTCGCCGGGGTGGGCCCCGAAGCAAATCAATTCGTGTACGTGCATGTTCGCAAATGCTGAAGTCGTCAGTTATACTGTGTTTTTATACAGTATTGTCTTTTTCCAAGACCATTGTAGATCTATTTGCCCAGACACACGATGCCATCCGAGCCATCTTCCCAATTTGGCCTGCACCTTGGCCTGCCCCAGTATGCGGAGCTGTTCTGCCTGTCGAACTTCTCCTTCCTGCAGGGCGCATCGCACGCGGAAGAACTGGTGGCGCGCGCCGTGCAGCTGGGCTATGCGGCGCTGGCCATCACCGACGAGTGCTCGCTGGCCGGCGTGGTGCGCGCGCATGCGGAGGCGAAGGGCGCAAAACTGCCGCTCATCATCGGCGCCCATTTCCACCTGAAGCACGCGGACGGCGCCGATGCGCTGTCCCTCATTTTGCTGGCCCGGAACCGCAACGGCTACGGCAACCTGTCGGAACTGATCACGCTCGGGCGCACCCGCAGCGGGAAAGGAACTTACCTGCTGCATCCCGCCGACCTGGAAAACGGCATGCCGGACTGCCTGGCGATCCTGCTGCCGGCCTATCCGGGCCACGACCAGCAAGGCGTCGACCGCCTGCACGCCCAGGCGGCCTGGATGGCGCTGACCTTTCCGGGCCGCGCCTGGATCGGCCTGAACCTGCTGCACCGCGCCTTCGACGACGCCCACCGCGCCACCGTCGAGGAAGTCGGCTGGCAGCACGGCCTGCCGATCGTCGCCGTCGGCCACGTGGTGATGCACGTACGTTCCCGCAAGCCCTTGCAGGATCTACTTACCGCGACGCGGATCGGCAAGCCGGTTGCCGAATGCGGCTACCAGCTGGCCCAGAACGCCGAGCAGCACCTGCGTTCGCGGGTACGCCTCGCCAACATCTATCCGCGCGCGGCGCTGCAGGAAACCCTGCGCATCGCCGGCCTGTGCACCTTCTCGCTGGAGGAGCTGCGCTACGAATACCCGGACGAAGTGGTCCCGCCCGGCCACACGGCCACCAGCTACCTGCGCAGCGAAACCTGGATCGGCGCGCACCGGCGCTTCCGCGACGGCATCCCGGCCAGGGTGCAGGCCCAGATCGAGCACGAGCTGCAGCTGATCTCCGAGATGCGCTACGAGCACTACTTCCTGACCGTGTACGACATCGTGCGCTTCGCCCGCTCCCGGCACATCCTCTGCCAGGGCCGCGGTTCGGCCGCCAATTCGGCGGTCTGCTACTGCCTCGGCATCACCGAGGTCGACCCGGCGCGGGCCAGCCTGCTGTTCGAACGCTTCATCTCGAAGGAGCGCAACGAGCCGCCCGACATCGACGTCGACTTCGAACACCAGCGCCGCGAAGAAGTCATCCAGTACATCTACCAGAAATACGGGCGCACCCGCGCCGCGCTGGCGGCGGTGGTGATCAGCTACCGTCCGAAAAGCGCGCTGCGCGACAGCGGGCGGGCGCTCGGCATCGACCTCGCCATCATCGAGAAGGTCTGCAAGCAGCACCACTGGTTCGACGGCAAGGCGGACCTGCTGAACCGCCTGGCCGAGAGCGGCCTCGATCCGGAAGCGACGCTGTCGCAGCAGTGGGCTTCGCTGGCCCAGCGCCTGCTCGGATTTCCGCGGCATCTCTCGCAGCACCCGGGCGGCTTCGTGATGGCGCGCGGGAAGCTCTCGCGCCTGGTGCCGATCGAGAATGCGACGATGGCGGAGCGCAGCGTGATCCAGTGGGACAAGGACGACCTCGAGGAGCTGGGCCTGATGAAAGTCGACGTGCTGGCGCTGGGCATGCTGTCGATGCTGAGACGCTGCCTGGAGCTGGTCGGCCGGCGCCACGGCATGGTGTTCGAACTGCAGGACATCCCGCACGACGACCCGGCCACCTACCGCATGATCCGCGCGGCCGATACCGTGGGCGTATTCCAGATCGAGTCGCGTGCCCAGATGAGCATGCTGCCGCGGATGAAGCCGCGGCAGTTCTACGACCTGGTGATCCAGGTGGCCATCGTGCGTCCGGGGCCGATCCAGGGCGGCATGGTGCACCCCTACCTGAAGCGGCGCGAGGATCCGTCGCTGGTGACTTACCCGAGTCCGCAAATGAAGGTGGCGCTGGAGCGCACGCTGGGCGTGCCGATCTTCCAGGAGCAGGTGATGCAGGTGGCGATCCTGGCGGCCGGCTTCACGCCCGGCGAAGCCGACCAGCTGCGCCGCGCGATGGCGGCCTGGAAGCGCAAGGGAGGGCTCGAGAAGTATTACGAGCGCATCGTCGGCGGCATGCTGAAGCGCGGCTACGACCTGACGTTCGCCGAGCAGATCTTCAGCCAGATCCAGGGCTTCGGCGAATACGGCTTCCCGGAATCGCATGCGGCCAGCTTCGCGCTGCTGGCCTATGCCAGCTCCTGGCTGAAGTGCCACGAGCCGGCGGCCTTCCTGTGCGCCTTGTTGAATAGCCAGCCGATGGGCTTCTACAGTCCCTCGCAGCTGGTGCAGGATGCGCGCCGCCACGGCATCGAGGTGCGCCCGGTGGACGTCGCCGTCAGCGGCTGGGAGTCGGCGCTGGAAGAAAGGGGCGAGGCCTCGTCCACCCAGCCGGCGGTGCGCCTCGGCCTGCACCTGCTGAGGGGAATGGGCAAGGAGGCGGCCGAGCGCATCGAGCTGGCGCGCGCGATCCGCCCCTTCCTTGACACGGCCGACCTGGCGCGGCGCGCGAACCTGGACCGCGGCGACCTGCAGGTGCTGGCCGGCGGGAATGCGCTGCAGGCGCTGGCCGGACACCGGCGCCAGGCCCTGTGGCAGGCGGTGGGGTCGGTGCCGGACAAGGACCTGCTGCGACCCGCCTCGCTGGAAGAAGACGTGCCGGTGCTGGCGGCGCCCAGCGAGGGACAGGAGATCGTCGGCGACTACCGCGCCCAGGGACTCACGCTGGGCCGCCATCCGCTCGCGCTGCTGCGGCCGCAATTACTGGCGAAGCGCTTCCTGCCGGCCGAGGTGCTGATGGACTTCGCCAACGGCCAGCTGGCGCGCGCCTGCGGCATCGTCACCGTGCGCCAGCGCCCGGGCACGGCCAAGGGCGTGCTCTTCCTCACTATCGAGGACGAGACCGGAAACGTGAACGTGATCGTGTGGGCCAGCCTGGTCGAACGGCAGCGCCGCGAGGTGCTGAATGCGCACCTGCTGGGCGTGTACGGGATCTGGCAGAGGGAAGGGGAGGTACGCCACCTGGTAGCCAAGCGGCTGGTGGATATGTCGCACCTGCTGGGGAATCTGGATACGCGCAGCCGGGATTTTTGTTAGCGTGTAGCCGTCATTCCCGCGAAACTCCACCGTCGTCCCCGCGAAGGCGGGGACCCAAGTTTGTTCGCGTTTCGACTGCGCCGGCAGAACCTGGACCCCCGCCTTCGCGGGGGCGACGTTTACAAGCTAACGCTTAAAACTCTTCCCAATCCGCCTCAACCGCCTGCTTCGACGTCCTCGCCGGTCTGGCGGACGCAGCCTTCACCACCTGGGTGCTTGCGCGCGGCAGGGCCGGCCGCGCCGGCACGGCCTTGACCGGCGCCGCAGCCACCGCGCCGAAGTCGTGCGAGCGATCCAGCTTGAACACGCTGACCACTTCGGCCAGCTTGGCGGCCTGGTCCTGCATCGAGGCGGCGGCGGCCGCCGCTTCTTCGACCAGGGCCGCGTTTTGCTGGGTCACCTGGTCCATCTGGCCGATGGCCTGGTTGACCTGTTCGATACCGCCGGTCTGTTCCTGGCTGGCGCTGGTGATCTCGCCCATGATGTCGGTCACGCGGCGGATGCTGGTCACCACCTGTTCCATGGTGGCGCCGGCCTGGTCGACCAGCCTGGCGCCGGTGTCGACCTTGGCCACCGAGGCCGTGATCAGTTCCTTGATTTCCTTGGCGGCCGCAGCCGAGCGCTGGGCCAGGGTGCGCACTTCGCCCGCCACGACCGCGAAGCCGCGGCCCTGTTCGCCGGCGCGGGCCGCTTCCACGGCCGCGTTCAGCGCCAGGATATTGGTCTGGAAGGCGATGCCGTCGATGACGCTGATGATGTCGACGATCTTGTTGGCCGAATCGTTGATCTCGCCCATGGTGGTAACGACTTCGCCGACCACGGCGCCGCCCTGGGTCGCCACCTGGGAGGCAGCGATGGCGAGCTGGTTGGCCTGGCGTGCGTTGTCGGCGTTCTGGCGCACGGTGGTGGTCAGCTCTTCCATCGAGGCCGCCGTCTCTTCCAGCGCGCCCGCCTGCTGCTCGGTGCGCGAGGAGAGATCGAGGTTGCCGGCGCTGATCTCGCGCGAAGCGGTGGCGATGGTGTCGGTGCCGCCGCGGACCTGGCTGACGATGCCCACCAGGCTGTCGTTCATGTGGCGCAGGGCGCGCAGCAGGGCGCCGGTTTCGTCCTTGGTGTTGGCCACGATGTCGTGGGTCAGGTCGCCGCTTGCCACGGTTTCGGCCACGCCGACCGCCTGGCGGATCGGCAGCACGATGCCGCGGGTGAGCACCCAGGAGATCACGCCGCCCAGCAGCACCGCGCAGCCGCACAGGATCACGATCAGTTTGGTGGCGCCGTCGGCGTTGCCGTCGATGCCGCTGGCGGTGGCGTCCATGCTGTCACGCTGCATGGTGACCAGTTGCTGCAGCAGGTCCTGGTATTTCTGCGCCGCCGGGGTGAATTCCTTGTCGAGGATGCGTGCCGCTTCTTCCGCGTTGCCGTCGGCCTTGGCCTTGACGGTGCCGTCGCGCGAGGCGCTGTACACCTTGCGCTGTTCCAGGATCTTCGCGAACAGCTCCTTTTCCGGACCGCTGGCGGCGATCAGCGGCTCGATCTGCTTGAGCAGCTCGGCGGCTTTCTTCACCGAGGCGGCCGAGTCTTCCTTGAAGTAGGCGCCCAGCGACGGATCGGAGCTCTTGGCGATGGCCGCGGTACGGCGGATCGACGCGAAGTTCAGCGTGTACCAGTCGGTAATCAAACGTTCCTTGGCCAGCGGCACGGCCATCATGTTCCTGGTCGCGTCGGCCACCTGGGCCATGCGCCAGGCGCCGACGGCGGAAATGACCACCGTCATCGCGAGAATGACGGCAAAGCCGAGTCCAAGGCGTTTGCCGATCTTGATGTTTGCAACGAATCCCATCGATATTCCTTTGTACGAATTGCGGCCGGCCACGCGTGAAGGAAGCAGCTCGAACTGGAGCGTGGACACGTGTCTTGGGGGCTGGGCCGGAGAAGACTGAATTGTACTGACGGAAATTTCTTTCAGGAATGAAAAAATTCTTTATGGAAAAATTTTTGCAACATTTTGTAGGGAATATCCGACACTTTACCCGTGGGATTGTTAAATTGAACATTGTTACATCCTGAATGATCTGTTAGCGTAAAAAAGAAGGCCGGGCTCGTCCGCCGCTTTTTTTGTCTCATCACGCAAAGAGTAAATACGCAATGAAGTCATCCAGCATCCTCCGTAACACCCTGTTCCTGGCCGGACTCATCGGCGGCAGCGCCGGCGCCGCAACGCTGCCCGCACCGTTCGCGGAACAGCTGAACGCCAACTACCCGGCGATCGAAAGCCTGTACCAGGACCTGCACCGCAACCCGGAAATCGGCTTCGCCGAACACCAGACCGCCGCCAAGCTGGCCAAGCTGGCCAAGGACCTGGGCTTCGAGGTCACCACCGGCGTCGGCGGCACCGGCGTGGTGGCGATCCTGAAGAACGGCCCCGGCCCGACCGTGATGCTGCGCACCGAAATGGACGCGCTGCCGGTCCAGGAAAAGACCGGCCTGCCGTTCGCCAGCAAGGCGACCACCAAGAACGCCGCCGGCGAGACCGTCGCCCTGGCCCACGCCTGCGGCCACGACCTGCACATGTCGGCCTGGTACGGCACCGCCAAGCTGATGGCGGAAAACCGCAAGGCCTGGAGCGGCACCCTGATGCTGATCGGCCAGCCGTCGGAAGAAACCGTGCACGGCGCCGAAGCGATGCTGAAGGACGGCCTGTTCAAGCGCTTCCCGAAGCCTGACTACGCACTGTCCTTCCACGACGACGCCACCATGCCGTCGGGTACGATCATGTACCACGCCGGCCCGTTCCGTGCTTCGTCGGACGTGGTCACCATCACCGTCAATGGCCAGGGCGGCCATGGCGCCGTGCCGCACGAGGCGCGCGACCCGATCGTGATCGCCGCGCGCATCGTGATGGCGCTGCAGACCCTGGTCTCGCGCGAGAACAACCCGATCGATCCGGCCGTCATCACCGTGGGCAGCATCCACGGCGGCACCGTGGCCAACATCATTCCGGACCAGGTCAAGCTGCAGCTGTCGGTGCGTACCTTCAAGCCGGAAGTGCGCAAGCGCATCCTGGCGAGCATCGCGCGCGAAGCCAAGGGCGAAGCCATGGCCGCCGGCGCGCCGAAGGAGCCGCTGGTGGTAGTCGAGCCGGGCACCGATTCGGTCTACAACGATCCGGAGCTGATCGGCCGCATGGTGAAGGTGGTGCAGGGCGCCGTCGGCCCCGAGTTCGTGAAGGAGATGCCGGCCAAGATGACCTCGGAAGACTTCTCGCAGTACGGCCTGCAGCCGGGCGTGAAGGCGATCCTGCTGCACGTCGGCGCGGTCGATGGCAAGCGCCTGGAAGCCGCCAGGAAGGCCGGCGAACCGCTGCCGGGCACCCACTCGCCGCAATGGGCGCCGGACTTCAAGCCGACCGTGGTGAATACCATCAAGGCCGAGACTGCGATTCTGCTGGATCTGATGGCGCCGAAGAAGTAATCGTCAGCACCGTTAGCGTTTGATCCGTCGTCCCCGCCTTCGCGGGGATGACGTTTTTCATGCGACGTTTTTATGCGCCGGTTTCCACCGGCTGCGTACCGAAGTAGTCATGCACCGCGCCGACCCATTCGAGGTCGGCCATGTCCGGCCAGTGGTCGGTATCGAATCCGGGCGCGTTCTCGATGCGCTCTTTTGGAATGTCCATCGTGAAGCGCTTGTGCCGCGTATCCAGCGTGAGGGCCTGCCAGGGCACCGCGAACAGTTTTTCGCCCAGGCCCAGGAAGCGGCCGGTGGACATCACCGCGTAGGCGATGGCACCGCTGCGCATGTCGACCATGAACTCCTTGATGACGCCCAGGTGCTCGTTCTGCAGGTTATGGACATGGTCGCCGATCAGGGTATTCGCGCCCATCATTTCCGGGCCCGGTCCCTTGCCGTGCTTGTTCTTGTACATGCCGTAGTCGTCTCTTTCCTCGTAGGACATCTCCACCTCCTTGATCTGGAAGCGCAAGGATAACCCGAGTCGGGACAAACTCTGTTCGGACGCGCACGGTCTTCAGACGGAGGCAGGGTGGGCACACCGTGCACACGCGCGGCAGATACGGCGTGGGCTCGGAGAGCCCACCCTACGAATCAGAACTCTTCCCAGCCATCGCCGACGGCGGCTGCAGAGCGCGTCGAATTCGGCGCCGGCTGCGGGCGCACGGCGGGCAGGCCGGCGGCCGGTTCGATGCGCGAGGGTGCGGCCGGGGCCAGGCGGGCCTGGCGCTCGACCTTGAACACGTCCACGGCGTGGGCCAGCTTGGCAGCCTGGTCCTGCAGCGAGCCGGCGGCTGCCGCCGATTCCTCGACCAGCGCCGCGTTCTGCTGGGTGGTTTCGTCCATCTGGGCGATGGCCTGGTTCACCTGTTCGATGCCGTCGGTCTGTTCCTGGCTGGCGGATGCGATCTCGGCCATGATGTCGGTGACGCGCTGGATCGCATCCACCACCTGGCCCATCGTGTCGCCGGCCTGGTCGACCAGCCTTGCGCCGGCATCGACCTTGCCGACCGAGTCGTCGATCAGGGCCTTGATTTCCTTGGCCGCCGCCGCCGAGCGCTGGGCCAGGGTGCGCACTTCGCTCGCCACCACGGCAAAGCCGCGGCCCTGCTCGCCGGCGCGCGCCGCTTCCACCGCCGCGTTCAGGGCCAGGATATTGGTCTGGAAGGCGATGCCGTCGATGACGCCGATGATGTCGACGACCTTCCTCGACGATTCGTTGATCGACCCCATGGTCAGGATCACCTGGCCGACCACGTCGCCGCCCTTGGTGGCGACGCTGGAGGCGGTGATCGCCAGCTGGTTGGCCTGGCGCGCGTTGTCCGCGTTCTGGCGCACGGTGTCGGTCAGGTGGGACATCGAGGCCGCGGTTTGTTCCAGCGCGGCGGCCTGCTGCTCGGTGCGCGAGGAGAGGTCGAGGTTGCCGGCCGAGATCTCGCCGGCCGCGCCGTGGATCGCCGAGGTGCCGCCGCGGACTTCGCCGACGATGCCGACCAGGCTGTCGTTCATGTGGCGCAGCGCGCGCAGCAGGGCGCCGGTTTCGTCCTTCGCGTCCGACTCGATGTGGCGGGTGAGGTCGCCGGAAGCCACGGTCTCGGCCACTTCCACCGCTTCGCGGATCGGGCCGACGATGCCGCGGGTGAGCAGGATCGAGCTGATCGCGCCGAGGGCGACCGCGCACACGGTCAGCACGGTGATCAGGCGTTCGCTGGCGCCGGCGCCGGCCTGGATGTCGCTCTTGGCGGCATCGATGCGCGCGTTCTGCATGGCCACCAGCTGCTGCACGGCTTCCTGGTAAGCCTTGGCGGCCGGGGTGAATTTCTCGTCGAGGATCTTGCTTGCCTGCTCGGTGTCGCCGTCGGCCTTGGCCTTGACCGCGGCGTCGCGCGCCGTCGAATAGCGCTTGCGCAGTTCGCCGATGCGGTCCCACAGCGCCTTTTCTTCGCCGGCGGCGATCAGCGGTTCGATCTGCTTGACCAGGTCGGCCGCGCGCTTGCCGGTGGCGGCCGCGTCTTCCTTGAAGTAGTCGCCCAGCGAGGGATCGCTGCTCTTGACGATGGCGGCGGTGCGGCGCACGGCCGCGAAGATCTGCACGTACCACTCATTGACCAGGCGCTCCTTGGCCAGGGGGACGGTGAGCACCTGGGTGGATTCGTTGGCCACCTTGGCCAGGCGCGACATGCCGACGCCGGCGATCAGCACGGCCATCACCAGGGTCAGCGAGAAGCCGATGGCGAGCCGTTTACCGATATTGAATTGACTGAAAAAACCCATGACTGTCCTCGAAAGCGAAACCATTAGTGAATATTCACAAAAGATTGTACTTTCGATGCAGTAATCCCTGTTGCTTTTGGGAACATCTTGGCAACATTCTGCGGCATCGGCCCAACATCCCTTAGCCGTTCGTTATCAATTCATGCCTTTCGCATGGAATAGCTCTTCAATCTCCTTTCCGGCAAGCCGAGCTTCCTCTTTCTCGTCGTCGGTTGCGTCCTGCAGGTCCAGGATCCGCTTGGCCGTCTTCGGGTGGCTCGACATATAGTCCATGCCCTCGCGCAGCCATTGCGGCGTAATGCCGCGCGCGCGGTGCTGGTCTTCCAGCTTGCCGAGCGCCTCGATGAAGGACATCACCGGAATCCGGTTATGGCGCAGCACGGCCAGGGCGTAGCGGTCGGCGTCGCTTTCCATCGCGCGCGAATATTCCGCCTGCGACAGAGCGGCCGGCAGGCCGGCCGCCACCGCGCTGAAGTCGCCGAACAGCGTTGCCGACAGGGCGGCGGTCAGCGAAGACCTGGCCAGCATGCGCGCGCTGTGCCTCAGTTCCAGGTGGCCGACCTCGTGTCCGAGCACGGCAACCAGCTGTTCCCGGCCGGTGTCCGTCAGTTCGTTGCGGCGGTTCTGGACCAGGCGCACCATCATGTCGGTGACGACGATGGTGCCGTCCGGAAGGGCCATGGCGTTCGCGCCCCACCTCGGCGCGTCGCGCACGATGAGGCGCACCGGGATGCGCGGATGGCGCGGCAGCACGCGCGGCAGCAGGGCCTGGACCTCGGCGATGCGCTCGTCGCTCAGGCGCGAAGGCGCCAGCAGGCCGCGGGCCTCGAGGGCGGCCAGCGCGCTCTTGCCGAGGGAGGCGTCGACCGAGGGCGGCAGGCTGGCGGCGATGCGTTCGGCGGCTGCCGGCAGCACGCGGAAATAGACGAAGGCGAGCAGCGACAGCAACAGGACCAGGGCCAGCAGGGCAAGCGGCCAGCGCTCCTGCCAGCGCATCACGCGGCTCTTGCGGTAGCCGATCGCCGCCAGCAGTTCGCGCTGGGCGTCGCCGGCCGGCACTTCGCAACTGGCGCCGTCCTCGAAGCGCAGTACGGCGGGCGCGGCGGCGAAGGGTTCGGCCAGGCGCACGCCGTCGAGCGGGTAGCTGCGCACGAACGAGGGCGTCGACACGTGGAGCTGCCCGGCCTGCACGTCGAGTCGGGCGGGATGCAGGCGCGCGCTGCGCCCGTCGAAGAAGTGAGCGGTCATCATGCGCTTCACCAGGACAGGTCGACGCCGAGGAAATCGGCCACGCCGTCGCCGGCCGCCGTGCTGCGCGGCACCGCCATCCGGGCGGCCTGCTCGAGGCCGGCCGGGGCCGATACGCTCAGGTGGGCCACCCGGTAGCGCCAGGTGCGCACCGCGGCGAAGGGACGGAACAGCCCCAGGGTCAGCAGGGTCAGGACCACGTTGACGGTCTGCAGGCGCAGGTAGGTGCGGGCGCGCATCGTGCAGGCGATCTCGACGCCGGGGAAGGCGGTGGCCGACCACGCCAGGTTGTTCATGCGTACCACGATGAGCGGTCCGGTCAGCACGATCATCAGGTAGGCCAGCACGATGACGATAAGGACGTACACGAAGCGGTTCATGCCCTGCGGCTTGCCGAGGCTCATGCCTACGATGACCGTGACGGCGAACAGAAGCAGCAATGCCATGGCGGCGAACACGGCTTGCAGATAGGGTGTCGCCAGTTCGGTGGTGGTCAGCGAAAAGCCGGCGCGCTGGTTGCCGTACATGAGGTGCTCCTGCTGGTAGCAGCGGGTGGCGCCGTGGATCAGCGGCCAGGCCAGGTAGAGCAGGAAGGCCGCGCCGGAGAATTTACTATTGGGCATGAGCGCGATCATGGCGCCGGGCAGCACGAACACGGCAACCGGCAACAGGTAGACGCGGTAGGCATCGCGCACGCTGCCGCGAAAGCCGAAGGGCAGGCCGCGGTACCAGACGTTCGACAGCCGGAAGCGCAGCGCCGACAGCATCATGAAGGGCAGCCCGGCCAGCAGCACGGCGACCACGGCCACCCCGGCCTCGAGCGAGAAGCCGAAGGCATAGTGGTAGGCCACCAGCAGTACGACGGCCAGGATGCGGCCGCGCAGGATGGCCTTCGGATCGCCGCGGAAGTCGAAGCTCGCGCCGGCCAGCTGGGTGTTCCGGTAAAAATACTGGAGCCGGCGGGTCTTGGCCCAGGCCGAGTAGATGCCGAGCGTGGCCACGGTCAGCAGCAGGTTGACGATCCAGATGCGGAAATATTCGGCGCCGCTGCCGCTGAAACCGAAGGCCGGCGGCGCCTCGTCATCCAGCTGCAGGGGGGTGTCCGTTTCGAGGGTTTGCTCGATCATGGTCCGGGTTCGATGTTGGCATGGAAGAAAGATGCAAGTGTAAGGCCCGTCTTCACATTTTGGCAATTTTTGCAAGAGCTGTCGATGCAGGCTGAGTCGGATATGCCACGTCTTGGCGCGAAAGCGACGCCGTGGTGCGCCTTTACGACCTGTTGCCAAGTTGTATTGAAGAAGTATTTGCAGGATTAAGGTATAATTTCAATTTCCCGCGCGTGCCGTTCGGCACCTTCTGCACAATGACCAAATTCGTATTCGTCACTGGCGGCGTCGTGTCTTCCCTGGGTAAAGGGATCGCGGCCGCTTCCCTCGCCGCGATCCTCGAATCGCGCGGTCTCAAAGTCACCCTCCTGAAGCTCGACCCGTACATCAACGTGGACCCGGGCACGATGAGCCCGACCCAGCACGGCGAAGTGTTCGTCACCGACGATGGCGCCGAGACCGACCTCGACCTCGGCCACTACGAGCGCTTCATCAGCACCCGCATGCGCAAGGTGAACAACTTCACCACCGGCCAGATCTATGAATCGGTGATCCGCAAGGAACGCCGCGGCGAGTATCTCGGCAAGACCGTGCAGGTGATCCCGCACATCACCAACGAGATCCAGGACTTCATCCGCCGCGGCGCCGAAGGCGTGGACGTGGCGCTGGTCGAGATCGGCGGCACCGTCGGCGACATCGAGTCGCTGCCCTTCCTGGAAGCCGCGCGCCAGCTGTCGCTGCGCTCGGGCCGCAAGGGCGCGGCCTTCGTCCACCTGACCCTGGTGCCCTGGATCGCCTCCGCCGGCGAACTCAAGACCAAGCCGACCCAGCACTCGGTACAGAAACTGCGCGAGATCGGCATTTCGCCGAACGCGCTGCTGTGCCGCGCCGACCGCCGCATCCCGGACGACGAGCGTGCGAAGATCTCGCTGTTCGCCAACGTCGAAGAGCAGGCCGTCATTTCCGTGTGGGACGTCGACACCATCTACAAGGTGCCGCAGGTGCTGTGCGACCAGGGCCTGGACGACATCATCCTGGAAGCGCTGGGCATCGATGCGCCGCCGGCCGACCTGTCGATGTGGACCAAGCTGATCCACACGCTGGAAAACCCGAAGCACGAAGTGACCATCGGCATGGTCGGCAAGTACGTCGACCTGATCGAGTCCTATAAATCGCTGACCGAGGCGCTGCGCCACGCCGGCATCCACACCGAGAGCCGCGTCAACATCGAGTACATCGACTCGGAAGAGATCGAGAGCACCGGCTGCGCCCACCTGGCCAAGTACGACGCCATCCTGGTGCCGGGCGGCTTCGGCAAGCGCGGCGTGGAAGGCAAGATCATGGCCGCGCGCTATGCCCGCGAGAACAAGATCCCTTACCTCGGCATCTGCCTGGGCATGCAGGTTGCGCTGATCGAATACGCGCGCCATGTGGCCGGCCTGCCGAACGCCAACTCGACCGAGTTCGATCCGGAAACCGACCAGCCGGTCGTCGCCTTGATTACCGAGTGGCAGAACCACGACGGCAAGGTCGAGAAGCGCGACGTGAATTCGGACCTGGGCGGCACCATGCGCCTGGGCGCCCAGACCTGCGCGGTGAATCCGGGCACGCTGGCCGCCGAGATCTACGGCAACGTCGTGACCGAGCGCCACCGTCACCGCTACGAAGGCAACAACTACTACCTGCCGAAGATCGAAGCGGCCGGCCTGGTGGTGTCGGCCCGTACGCCGAACGAAGACCTGCTGGAGATCATGGAACTCTCGCGCGAAAACCACCCGTGGTACATCGGCGTGCAGTTCCACCCGGAATTCAAGTCGACCCCGCGTAACGGCCACCCGCTGTTCACCTCGTTCATCAAGGCGGCCCTGGTCCACCAGGCCGACAACAAACAGGCCGCGAACACCCCGGCCGTGCAAGGAGAAGTGGCATGAAGCTTTGCGGATTCGAAGTCGGCCTCGACCAACCGATCTTCCTGATTGCCGGTACCTGCGTGATCGAATCGCGCCAGATGGCGATGGACGTCGCCGGCCAGCTCAAGGAAATCACCAGCGCGCTGGGTATCCCGTACATCTATAAATCGTCGTTCGACAAGGCCAACCGCTCGTCCGGTAAATCGTTCCGCGGTCCGGGCATGGAGAAGGGCCTGGAGATCCTGGCCGACGTGCGCAAGGAGATCGGCGTGCCGGTCCTGACCGACGTCCACACCGAGGAAGAGATTCCGATGGTGGCCAGCGTGGTCGACGTCCTGCAGACCCCGGCCTTCCTGTGCCGCCAGACCGACTTCATCAACGCCGTCGCGCGTTCGGGCAAGCCGGTCAACATCAAGAAGGGCCAGTTCCTGGCGCCGGGCGACATGAAGAACGTGATCGACAAGGCGCGCGCGGCGGCTGCGGAAGTGGGCCTGCCGGACCAGTTCATGGCCTGCGAACGCGGCGTCTCGTTCGGCTACAACAACCTGGTGTCGGACATGCGCTCGCTCGCCATCATGCGCGAATCGAACTGCCCGATCGTGTTCGACGCGACCCACTCGGTGCAACTGCCGGGCGGCCAGGGCACCTCGTCCGGCGGCCAGCGCGAGCACGTGCCGGTGCTGGCGCGCGCCGCGGTGGCCGCCGGCGTGTCGGGCCTGTTCATGGAGACCCACCCGAACCCGGCCTGCGCGCTGTCGGACGGTCCGAATGCGGTGCCGCTGGGACGCATGAAGGAATTGCTGACGACCCTGGTCGAGATCGATCGTATCGTTAAAAAAGCTGGCTTTATCGAATCCAACTTCGAATAAGCTGCTGCACGTATTAAGAACACGCACGTATAAATTACGTCGCCCCCGCGAAGGCGGGGGGCCAGGTTCTGCTTGCATCTCGACTGCTCTTGCAAACTTGGGTTCCCGCCTCCGCGGGAACGACGGGTAACGATTTCTTTACTTTCTGGAGACTGAGAACCATGAGTGCTATCGTTGATATCATCGGCCGCGAAATCATCGACTCGCGCGGCAATCCGACCGTCGAGTGCGATGTGCTGCTGGAATCTGGCGTGATGGGCCGCGCCGCCGTGCCGTCGGGCGCATCGACCGGTTCGCGCGAAGCGATCGAGCTGCGTGACGGCGATCCGAAGCGTTACTTCGGCAAGGGCGTGCTGCAGGCCTGCGAGAACATCAACACCGAGATCAGCGAAGCCATCATGGGCCTGGACGCCAACGAACAGGCATTCCTGGACCGCACCCTGATCGACCTGGACGGCACCGAGAACAAGAGCCGCCTGGGCGCGAACGCGATGCTGGCCGTCTCCATGGCCGTGGCCAAGGCAGCCGCCGAAGAAGCCGGCCTGCCGCTGTACCGCTACTTCGGCGGTTCGGGCGCGATGCAGATGCCGGTGCCGATGATGAACGTCATCAACGGCGGCGCCCACGCCGACAACAACCTGGACATCCAGGAATTCATGATCATCCCGGTCGGCGCCCCGTCCTTCAAGGAAGCGGTCCGCTACGGCGCCGAGGTGTTCCACACCCTGAAGAAGATCCTGCACTCGAAGGGCCTGAACACCGCCGTCGGCGACGAAGGCGGCTTCGCTCCGTCGGTCGCCAACCATGAAGAAGCGATCAAGCTGATCATGCAGGCGATCGAGCAGGCCGGCTACGAAGCCGGCACCCAGATCGCGATCGGCCTGGACTGCGCCGCCAGCGAGTTCTACAAGGACGGCAAGTACGTGCTGGAAGGCGAAGGCGGCCTGCAGCTGTCGGCAACCGACTTCACCAACATGCTGGCCACCTGGTGCGACAAGTACCCGATCATCTCGATCGAGGACGCGATGGCCGAAGGCGACTGGGACGGCTGGAAGATCCTGACCGACCGCCTGGGCAAGCAGGTGCAGCTGGTGGGCGACGACCTGTACGTCACCAACACCAAGATCCTGAAAGAGGGCATCCAGAAGGGCATCGCCAACTCGATCCTCATCAAGATCAACCAGATCGGCACCCTGACCGAGACCTTCGCCGCCATCGAGATGGCCAAGCGCGCCGGCTACACCGCCGTGATCTCGCACCGTTCGGGCGAGACCGAAGACTCGACCATCGCCGACATCGCGGTTGGCCTGAACGCCCTGCAGATCAAGACCGGCTCGATGTCGCGTTCGGACCGCATGGCCAAGTACAACCAGTTGCTGCGCATCGAGGAAGACCTGGGCGACATCGCCAGCTACCCGGGCCGCGACGCGTTCTACAACCTGAAGTAATCGGGTCATGCAGTAGCCGAAGATTCGGGAGCCATTCCGCACGGCCAAAGGCCGGCCGGATTGTCTTCCGAATTTTTACATCATCCTCACCATGCGCATTATTACCCTTGCCCTTGCCGCTTTGCTGCTGCTGATTCAGTACCCGCTCTGGCTGGGAAAAGGGGGCTGGCTCGACGTCGGCGAGCTGGAACGCACGCTCGCCGCCAGCCGCGCCCGCACCGACCAGCTGAAGGCGCGCAACGCCAAGCTCGAGTCCGAAGTACGCGACCTGAAGGACGGCACCGAAGCCGTCGAAGAGCGTGCCCGCTACGAACTCGGCATGATCAAGCAGAACGAGATCTTCGTGCAGGTGCTGCGCAAGGACGAGAAGCCGGCGGTCATGATGACCCCGCCGCCGCCGCCGCGCGAACCCAAGGGCGCCAAGGGCGCCAAACCGCAAAAGCCGCCCGACGACTGAACCCATGTCCGACACCCTGAACACACTGGAATCCGTCGCCGCCTGCCTGGCCGCCGCCTTCGAAAGCGGGGATGCCGACGCCATGAGTGCGGCGCTGGCCAAGGTGGCCGACTCCGACGGCCTGCCGCTGCTTGCAGCCGCCGCCAGCCTGCCGCGCGCCCAGCTCGCGGACGCCATGCGCGCAGGCGAGATGAGCCTCGACACCACGCTGGCGATCATGAAGGTGATCGACCTGCACATGCCGTGACAGAGCTGGCTTTTAAGCCGCCCGCTTTTAAGTCGACAATAAGTGACGTTTAAATCATTCTAAAATACAATAGTTTCCTTTAAGCCAATTGCTTAGGAGACCTTTTGCATTTCGTCCCCCTCTGGACACTTCCCCGTCTCGTGTGCGGCATCCTGGCCTGCCTGGGCGCCGCCCATGGCGCGGCCCAGGAGCATGAGCCATCCCCGCAAGCGCCCGCGCCCGAGGCCGAGGCCAAGCCCGCGTTCACGGTCACGATCAAGGAATCGAGGAAATTCGGCGAGCTGCCCTACCGTCCCTTCATCGACAGCTTCCGGCTGCTGCAGTCCTACCAGCCGCCGGAACCGCGGCTGGTCGACGTGCTGGTGCGGGCACGCTATCCGTCGATGTCCGACGTCGAACAGGACGCCTACCTGCCCAAGAAGTGGGGCGTGGCCATCGTCAGCCGCTCGGTGGACGTGACGGTGCCGGTGCGCCGCGGCGGCTATTTCGTGCCGCCCGACCTGGAGGCCGCATATACGGAGGAGGGAAGCATCCTGTTCAGGGAGCCGACCACCAAGCCCCTGTACCTGTATTTTTCGCTGCGCGTCGGCGCCGGCCAGCGCATCCGCTACGCCGACCTCGGCAAGGCCTCTCAGCAGATCGATACGCTGCTGGGGAAGATTTCCTACTTCAACCAGCGCCTGCGTCACCTCAAGCGCGACAAGCACGACGCCATTAAAGCCTGCTTCCTCGACGCCGGCGGCGACATCCTCATCGACGGCAAATCGGTGGCCGACGCCACCATCGGCAACTGCAAGGTCCTCAGGATCGATCCGGAGCGCGTGAAGGGCGGCGACGTGATCGAGTTTTCCGGCGCACTCGACATCGTCACCTTTGCCGAGATCAGCAGAAAGGCGAATCCGGCCTGAGCCGCCGACGCCGCTCCGGCGACGGCAGCCCGGGCGCCGGATGCTCAGGCGGCGCTGCCCGCCAGCGGCGGCACGTAGCCGGGTTCCAGCAGGCCGGGCACCGGCTCACCTTCCAGGACGACGATTTCGCCGATGCTCTGGGCGCGGGTGACGATGCGGTCGCCGTTGGCGACATGGCTGCCGACCAGGGCGATCGGGCGGTTGGCGAAGGTCGATGCGTGGCCGGCGCCCGAGGTGATCACGCTTTCGCTGCCGTCCGGGTAGCGTACGCGGTCGCCGACGCAGGCGATGCGGTAATCGTCGGCGACCTGGTCGTTCGATGCCAGTACCACCTCGCCGCCGCGGCTGGTGCGCGAGCCGATGGTCGCGATCGGGTAGCGGGCGACGACCTTGCGCGGCAGCGGGGCGGCGCCGTACGGTGTCTGCGAGAGCAAAATATGCGAAGTGTCCTTGAGTGCTGCCTTGTTCATCCTGATCTCCAAAACGACGGATTCGACTGACCGGGCCAATGCCGCCTTTGTAAAAAAGCGACATTGTCCCGGCACGGTGTGCACGGGTTCGTACACTGGCCGCCATTGGACCGCATTGTTGATTCAAACCAATTGATGTTGCTCAACTTGTCCGGAATCACGTTCTTGATTCAGGGAATTCCGACACAGCGCTTTCTGGTTCTTAGAACCAATCCCAGTAGGGAGGGCGAAGTTGATGACGAAGCATGGCAAGCGCGGGCAAGGCGCGAGGAGGCCGCATGGCGCGCCATGCAACGACGAGCAACGCAGCACCCGCTTGTCAGGCGCGTCAGCAACGACTCATTCCCTGCTGGGATTGGTTCTTAGTCGATCAGGGCCTTGACCATCACCTTGCCGTCGCGCGGCGCGCTTTCCTGGCGCACCATCACCTGGCTGCCCTTGGCGAACCAGAACTTCGCATCGGCGCCGGGCGTGCCGTAATCGGTCGTCACCACCCAGCAGTCGATCGGGCCGCCCGGTCCGGCGATGCGCTCGGAGCCCGCCACCTTGAAGTTGTAGCGTTTCGGCGCCGGCCCGCCCGGATGGTAGAAATTGATGCTGGCTTCATAGCCTTCGGCCAGCGGCAGCGCCTGCAGGAATTCGATGTCGGTCTCGAAGTTGAAGGTCGGCTCGCCCGATGCGACCGACAGCGCCTTTTGCGTGTTCTCGGCCAGGTCCTGCATGCCGCTCACGCGGTCCGGCGCGAACAGGAAGCCTTCGACCACCTTCTTGCCCTCCTTCTCGGTGACGCGCACGTGGCTCAGCGGACGGAAGGTGGCGGTGTCGAACCAGGAGTCGAGCTTCCTGACATAGCCTGGCGAGGCCGGTGCAGCGGCCGCGCCATCCCAGCGCTGCACGATGTGCAGTTGCCGCTTGCCGTCGCGCTCATCGAAACGCACTTCGCGCGCCCAGATGTCCACCGGCGTGTTGGCGCCGTCCAGCGTCCTGACGTAGCGGAGATAGTGGTGGGTGCCGGGCTTGAGCAGGTCGAAGCGCGGCAGCGGCGTGCCGACGTCGACCTGGTGGACGGCGGCCTGGGAAGACAGGGACAGGCCCGCGAGCAGGGCGGGCAGGATGAGGTGGCGCAGGGACGGCATGGCAGCTCCTTGGTGATGGATTGCTGCCAAGTATGGGGATTATGTATGTGTCAATGCAACAACAAATGGATATGCATGCGTTCGCGTGGGCTCGCAGAGCCCGCCCTAGGAAAGCGTGCCGAGCAGTGCCCTGGTTTCTTCCGGAATCGGCACCGACCGGTTGCTCTCCCGATCCACATAAACATGCACGAAATGCCCGGCCGCCGCCGGCAGCTCGTCGTCGTTGCGGTACAGGCCGATCTCGTAGCGCACGCTGGAGTTGCCCAGCCTGGCCACGCGCACGCCCACGTGGACGGTGTCCGGGAAGGCGATCGAGCGGAAATAGGAACAGCCGGTCTCGACCACGAAACCGACCGTCTTGCCGCCACGGATGTCGAGCACGCCCCGTTCGATCAGGAAGCGGTTCACCGCCGTATCGAAGTAGCTGTAGTAATGGACGTTGTTGACGTGGCCGTAGACGTCGTTGTCCATCCAGCGGGTAGCGATCTCGCAAAAATGCGGGAAGGCGGAGCGGGGCGTGTCGCGCATGCGGACCTTTTAGTGCTTCACATCGGAGGCCGGCGCGATCGCGTCGGCAGTCAGGTCGGCTGCGAACAGCTGGGCGCAGTCGACCGCATCGAACTCGTAGTGCTTGCCGCAGAAGTCGCAGTTGATGGCCAGCTGGCCGAGGTCGTGCAGGGCCGAATCGACTTCTTCCTTGCCCAGCATCTTCAGCATATTGCCGACCTTTTCGCGCGAGCAGCTGCAGTGGAATTCCGGATGCAGCGGATCGAACACGCGGATCGTCTCTTCCCAGAACAGGCGCTTCAACAGGGTCTCCACGTCCACGCTCAGCAGCTCCTCCTGCTTCAGGGTGCCGCCCAGGGCCAGCGCACGGTTCCAGGTCTCGATGTCTTCTTCCTCGGTCGCCTGGGCCACCTGGCCTTCGACCTCGCTGTTGCGCGGCAGCTTCTGCAGCAGCAAGCCGCGTGCGACCTTGTCGTCGGCCGCCAGCCACAGCTTTGTGTCCATCTGTTCCGAGCGCAGCATGTAGTTCTCGATCACGGTGGCGATGTCCTCGCCGTGCAGCGGCACCACGCCCTGGTAGGGCTGCTGGCCCGGCACCTTGTCCTTCGGATCGAGGGTGATCACGAAGCGGCCCTGGCCGCCCACGTTCAGCAGCTCGGTGACCGAAGCCGTGTCCGGTACCACGGCGCCCGGGCTCAGCTTGGCGGTGGCGCGCAGGTGCAGCTCGGCGTCGCACTCGACCACCAGCAGCTTGACCGGGCCGTCGCCGAAGATCTGCATCACGATTGAACCGTTGAACTTCAGGTTGGCCGACAGCAGCGCGCTGGCTGCGACCATCTCGCCCAGCAGACTCTTCACTGCCTTAGGGTAGGTGTGGCGCGACTGGATCTCGGCCCAGGCCTTGGAAACCTCGACCAGCTCGCCGCGCACGGCGGCGTTGTCGAAGATGAATTTTTGCAGGATGTCCTTGCTGGTATCAGTCGTCATTCTTTATCCGATTTTCTTGAGCTCCGCCTTGAAGCGCTGGCCGCGTTCGACATAGCTGGCGGCATTGCCTTGCAGGCGGAGCAGGTCTTCTTCCGTGAGGGTACGCACTACCTTGGCCGGGGTCCCGAGGATCAGCGAGTGGTCCGGGAATTCCTTCCCTTCGGTGACCAGGGCGCCCGCACCGACCAGGCAAGCCTTGCCGATCCTGGCGCCATTCAGGATGACCGCCTGGATGCCGATCAGCGAGCCGTCGCCGACGGTGCAGCCGTGCAGCATGGCCTGGTGGCCTACGGTGACGTTCTTGCCGAGCGTGAGCGGATAGCCCATATCGGTATGCATCACCGTGCCTTCCTGTACATTGCTGTTCTCGCCGACCGTGATGCGCTCGTTGTCGCCGCGGATCGTCACGCCGTCCCAGACCGAGGCTTTCGCTTCGATCGTCACCTTGCCGATCAGGTTGGCCGAATCGGCGACATAGCTCGAAGCGTCGATCTCGGGCGCATGCTCGCCCAGCTGGTAGATTGCCATGGATGTGCTCGCAGAAGAGTAAAGGGGTTGTAATACCGCTATTTTACGCCCTCGTGCCAGCTGTCGTCCGGCAAGGGGCAGAGATGGGGACGGTGAGCGGCAAATCAAGCTTTCGGCATATAATCTGAACGGTCGTTCTATTTTCCACCATTCAAGCAGGCTCGTCATGACTCCTTCCCGTTCCGAATTCCTCACCATCCGCGGTCTGCGCACCCACGTCCGGCACTGGGGACGGGAAGGCGCACCCAAGCTCTTCATGGCCCACGGCTGGATGGACATGTCGGCTTCCTTCCAGTTCGTGGTCGACGCCCTGCAGGGCGACTGGCACGTCATCGCCCACGACTGGCGCGGCTTCGGCCTGACCGAGCGTCCGGGCACGGACACCTACTGGTTCCCGGATTACTTTGCGGATCTCGACGCCATCCTCGACCATTACGCGCCGGGCGAGGCGGTCAAGCTGCTGGGGCACAGCATGGGTGGCAACATCGTCAGCGTGTACGCGGGCATCCGGCCGGAGCGCGTGGCGCGCCTGATCAACCTGGAAGGCTTCGGCCTGGCGGCGACCCGCCCGGAATCGGCGCCGGGCCGCTACGCCGCCTGGCTGGACGAACTCAAATCGCCGCCGGCCATGCGTCCCTACGCCAGCCTCGAGGAGGTGGCGTCGCGCCTGCGGAAGACCAATCCGCGCCTGCCGGCGGAGCGTGCCGCCTTCCTGGCGCCGCACTGGGCAGCGCGGAACGCCGACGGCGAATGGGAGATCCTGGGCGACCCGGCCCACAAGATGCGCGGCCCGCTGCTGTACCGCATCGAGGAAGTGCTGGCCTGCTGGCGCCGCGTCACGGCGCCGGTGCTGTGGGTCGAGGCCGAGCACACGAATATGTGGCTGTGGATGGGACCGAAGGAGGAGGCGCGCAGCGAAGTCGAGCGCCGCATGGGCCACCTGGCGAAGGTGACGCCGCGCATGATGCCGGATGCGGGCCACATGCTGCATCATGACCAGCCGGAAATGCTGGCGCGGATGATCGAAGAGTTTCTGGCGGTATGAGGTAAGGCGTGGGCACGGAGTGCCCACGCGTAACGCATCGTGACCGCCCGATGCAGGTACAATGAAGGCATGCTGAAAGTCGATCTCCACTGCCATTCCAATGTCTCCGACGGCGTACTCGCGCCAGCCGCCGTCGCTGCCTATGCCCGCAAGGGCGGGGTCGACGTCTGGGCGCTGACCGACCACGACGAGGTCGGCGGCATCAAGGCGGCGCGCCAGGCTGCCGGCGAGCTCGGCATGCGCTTCGTGCCCGGTGTCGAGATTTCCGTCACCTGGGGCGGCGAAACCGTGCACGTGGTCGGCCTGCAGGTGAACGAGGACGAGCCCGCGCTGGTGCAGGGCCTGGCGGCAACCCGCCATGGGCGCGATGCGCGCGGCCGCGAGATCGCGACCCAGCTCGACCGCGCCGGCATTCCGAATGCCTACGAGGGCGCGCTCAAGTACGTCGGCAATCCCGACCTGCTGTCGCGCACCCATTTCGCGCGTTACCTGGTCGAGATCGGCGCCTGCGGCAGCACCGCCGAGGTGTTCCGCAAATACCTGACCGAAGGCAAGCCCGGCTATGTGCCGCACCGCTGGGCCGGCCTGGCCGAGGCGGTCGGCTGGATCCGCAAGGCCGGCGGCGTTCCCGTGATCGCCCACCCGGGCCGCTACCGTTTCACGCCGGTGGCCGAGGGCGCGCTGTTCGACGAGTTCAAGCAGCTGGGCGGCAATGCCATCGAAGTCGTCACCGGCAGCCACACGCCGGACCAGTACGAGACCTATGCGGAGACCGCGCGCCGCTACGGCTTCCTGGCGTCGCGCGGCACCGATTTCCATGCGCCGGGCGAGGCGAGGGTCGAATTCGACAAGCTGGCGCCGCTGCCGGCGGGCCTGACCCCGGTGTGGCACGACTGGTTCTGAGAGGAGGCTTCATCTCATGAAAAGAGTCATCCTGTTCCTGGCCACCAATCTTGCGGTGGTGCTCGTGCTGACCATCGTGCTCAACGTCCTCGGCGTCGGGCGCACGGTGGGGCCGGGCGGTCTCAACATCGGCGCCCTGGCGGTATTCTCGCTGGTGGTCGGCTTCACGGGTTCGATCATCTCGCTCCTGATGAGCAAACCGATGGCCAAGTGGAGCACCGGCGCGCGCGTGATCGAACAGCCGGGCAACGGCACCGAGGCCTGGCTGCTGAATACCGTGCGTTCGCTGGCCGAGCGCGCCGGCATCGCGATGCCGGAAGTGGCCGTGTACGACGGCGAGCCGAACGCCTTCGCCACCGGCGCCTTCAAGAACTCCTCGCTGGTGGCGGTGTCCACCGGCCTGCTGGCAAGCATGAACCATGAAGAGATCGAGGCCGTGCTCGGCCACGAGATCGCCCACGTGGCGAATGGCGACATGGTCACGCTGACCCTGATCCAGGGCGTGGTCAACACCTTCGTCGTGTTCCTGGCGCGGGTGGTCGGCTTCTTCGTCGACAGCATGCTGCGCCGGGGCGACAGCGACCGCGGTCCCGGCATCGGCTATGCCATTACCGTGTTCGTGTGCCAGATCGTGTTCGGCCTGGTTGCGTCCATCATCGTGGCCTGGTTCTCGCGCCAGCGCGAGTTCCGCGCGGACGCCGGCTCGGCCCGTCTGCTGAACAGCCCGCTGCCGATGCAGCATGCGCTGATGCGCCTGGGCGGCACCCACGCCGGCGGCCTGCCGCAGTCGATGGCGGCCTCCGGTATTGCCGGCGGCGGCAGTGGCTGGGGCGCCCTGTTCGCCACCCACCCGCCGATGGAAGAACGGATCGCGGCCCTGCAAACCCTGCAACAGCCGGGGTTTGCACGATGAGCCAATTCTTCGAGATCCATCCGGAAAACCCGCAGCCGCGCCTGATCCGCCAGGCCGCCCAGATCATCCAGTCGGGCGGCATCGTCGCCGTCCCGACCGACTCGGCCTATGCCCTGGTCTGCCGCCTCGACGACAAGGGCGCGGTCGAGAAGCTGCGCCGCATCCGCGGCGTCGACGAGAAGCACCACCTGACCCTGCTGGTGCGCGACCTGTCCGAAATCTCGACCTATGCGCGCGTCGACAACCGCCAGTACCGCCTGCTGAAGGCGGTCACGCCCGGCCCCTACACGCTGATCCTGGACGCCACCCATGAAGTGCCGCGCCGCCTGTCGCATCCTTCGCGCAAGACGATCGGCATCCGCGTGCCCGAGAGCCCGATCCTGCTGGCCCTGCTGGAAGAGCAGGGCGAGCCGCTGATCGGCACCACCCTGCAGCTGCCTGGGGACGACCACATGCTGTCCGATCCGGAAGAGGTGAGGGAGCGCCTCGGCAAGCAGCTCGACCTCATCATCGACGGCGGCGCCGGCACTCTCGAGCCAACCACCATCGTCGACCTGACCGGCGACGAGCCTGTGCTGCTGCGCGCAGGCCGCGGCGATCCGGCCGTCTTCGGCCTCTAGCCGGCCCTGACGGCCGGCCCGTCCGCGGCGTCTGTTAGAATCTCCTTTATGGATGAACTCATACGCAACCTCGCAGTCTATGCACTGCCCGTTCTTTTTGCGATCACGATGCACAACGCCGCCCAGGCGTATGCCGCAAAATATTTTGGAGACATGACGCCGTTCGCCGCCGGACGCGTCACCACCAACCCGCTGGCGCATATCGATCCTTTCGGTACCGTGATCCTGCCGATCATGCTGTATCTGGTTTCCGGCTTTGCCTTCGGCTACGCCAAGCCGCTGCCGATCGACTACGGCCGCCTGCGCAACCCGAAGCGCGACATGGCCTTCGTGGCGCTGGCCGGCACCGCCGCCAACTTCGCCATGGCGCTGCTGTGGCTGCTGCTCGGGATTTTCCTCGAATACTTCGGCGTCTCCGAACCATTCCCGAACCGGGTTGCCAAGGCAGGTGTCCTCACCAACCTGGTGCTGCTGGCCTTCAACCTGCTGCCGATCCCGCCGATGGACGGCGGCCGCATCGTCTTCAGCCTGCTGCCGAACAAGCTGGCCTATAAATACGCGAAGATCGAGCCCTACGGCTTCTTCATCCTGCTGGGCCTGATGCTGCTGAAGCTGCTGGCATACTGGGTGGTGCCGATCATGGCGGTGGCGAACCTGCTGCTGCAGCTGATCGTCTATCCGCTTAATCTCGTGCTTGGCTAAGCCCATGTTTCCCGATCGTGTCGTTTCCGGCATGCGCCCGACGGGGCACATGCACCTCGGCCATTACCATGGAGCCCTGAAGAACTGGATCCGCATGCAGTCCGAACTGCCTTGCCTGTTCTTCGTGGCCGACTGGCATGCCCTGACCACGCATTACGACGACCCGAGCATCATCGAAAAGAGCACCTGGGACATGGTGATCGACTGGCTCGCCGCCGGCATCGATCCGTCCCAGGCCACCATCTTCATCCAGTCGCGCGTGCCCGAGCACGCCGAGCTGCACCTGCTGCTGTCGATGGCCACGCCGCTGGGCTGGCTGGAGCGCGTGCCGACTTATAAAGACCAGATCGAGAACCTGGCCAACCGCGACCTCGCCACCTACGGCTTCCTCGGCTATCCGCTGCTGCAGGCGGCCGACGTGCTGATCTACCGCGCGACCCAGGTGCCGGTGGGTGAGGACCAGGTCCCGCACATCGAGATGATGCGAGAGATTGCGCGGCGCTTCAATCACCTGTATGGCAAGGAGCCGGGCTTCGAGCAGAAGGCGCTGGATGCCGTGAAAAAGCTCGGCAGCAAGCGCGCCAGGCTCTACACCGAGCTGCGCACCGCCTACCGCCAGGAAGGCGACGCCGCCGCGCTGGAACAGGCGCAGGCCATGCTGATCGATGCCGGCAGCCTGTCGAACATCGACCGGGAACGCCTGTTCGGCTACCTCGAAGGCAGCCACAAGATCATCCTGGTCGAGCCCCAGGTCAAGCTGACCGAGGCGTCCCGCCTGCCGGGCCTGGACGGCCGCAAGATGAGCAAGAGCTACGGCAATTCGATCTCGCTGCGCGAGGATCCGGCGTCAAGCACCAAGAAAATCCGCACCATGCCGACCGACCCCGCGCGTGTGCGCCGCAGCGACGCCGGCGATCCGCTCAAGTGCCCGGTGTGGCAGCTGCACGAGGTTTATTCGGACAGCGATACCAGGGACTGGGTCATGAAGGGCTGCACCAGCGCCGGCATCGGCTGCCTGGAGTGCAAGCAGCCGGTGGTGGAAGCCGTGCTGGCCGAGCAGGCGCCGATGCACGAGCGCGCCCAGCAATACCTGGACGATCCTTCGCTGGTGCGCGCCATCGTCGCCGACGGCTGCGAAAAGGCGCGCAAGCTGGCCCAGGAAACCATGCGCGACGTGCGCGAAGCGATGGGCTTGTCGTATGTCTGAGCGTATGTCCGAGGTGTCGCCATGGGTGGCGCGCTGGGCGCCGCTGGTGCCGAACGGGCGGGTGCTCGACCTGGCCTGCGGCAGCGGCCGCCATGCACGCCTGTTTGCCGGCCTGGGCCATCCCGTGACCGCACTCGACCGCGATGCCGGGGCGCTGGCCGCCGCGGCAGGGCCGGGCATCGTGACCTTGCAACACGACCTGGAAGCGCCGGGCGCGGTCTGGCCCATCGCGCCGGGCAGCCTGGCGGGACTCGTCGTCACCAACTACCTGCACCGCCCGCTGTTCGGCGATATCGCCGCGGCGCTGGCGCCGGATGGGGTGCTGATCTACGAAACTTTCGCCCACGGGAACGAAATCTTCGGCAAGCCGTCGAACCCGGACTTCCTGCTGAATCCCGGTGAGTTGCTGGAACTGGCCGCGCGCGGCGGCTTGCGCGTGGTGGCTTACGAGGATGGCGTCATCGATGCGCCGAAACCTGCGCGCGTACAGCGCCTGTGCGCGGTGGGGCCGGCCTTCGATCCCGGCATGGCAAATTTGGTTTCTGGTAATTTGTAACTGAGCTGTAAATGTCCGATAAGTGAGGTCATTTATCTAAGGCGTAATGAACCATAACCGCGGGCTATCCAGTACAATCGAATTTTTATTTATTAACGGCACGGTCCACTGATTATGATTAAGGGCAGCATAGTAGCAATCGTCACTCCGATGTTTGAAGACGGCAGTCTGGACAAAGACAGCCTCCGCAAACTGATCGACTGGCATGTTGCGGAGGGTACGGACGGCATCGTCATCGTCGGCACGACCGGCGAATCCGCCACCGTCAGCCCGGAAGAGCACTGCGAACTGATCAGGCTGACGGTCGAGCACGTCGCTGGCCGTATTCCGGTGATCGCCGGTTCGGGCGGTAACTCGACCGCCGAAGCGATCGCACTGACCCGCCATGCCAGGGACGTCGGCGCCGACGCCTCGCTGCAGGTGGTTCCGTACTACAACCGTCCGACCCAGGAAGGCATGTACCGGCACTTCAAGGCGATCGCGGAAGCGGTCGACCTGCCGGTGATCCTGTACAACGTGCCGGGCCGAACCGTGGCGGACATGAGCAACGAGACCGTGCTGCGGCTGGCGCCGATCGACAACATCGTCGGCATCAAGGATGCGACCGGCAACATCGGCCGCGGGGCCGAGCTGCTGCGCGACCTCGATCGCTCATTCGCCGGCGGCAAGCCTTTCGGCGTGTATTCGGGCGACGATCCGACCGCGATGGCGCTGATGCTGATGGGCGGCGCCGGCAATATCTCGGTGACGGCCAACGTCGCACCGCGCGCCATGCACGAGCTGTGCGAGGCGGCGATGGCGGGGCAGGTTGCCCGTGCTGTGGAAATCAATAACCGCGTGCTGTCGCTGCACAGCAAGCTGTTCGTAGAACCGAATCCGGTCCCGGTCAAATGGGCGCTGGCTGAAATGGGCAAGATGCCGGCGGGCCTGCGTTTGCCGCTGGCGCCGCTGTCCGCGCAATACCACGACACCGTACGCGCCGCGTTGCGCGACTCCGGCGTCCTTTGATAGCTTCAGACTCAGAACGACATGATGAATCGCAAGTTCAAGACTCACCACGCAGCCCGCACCGTCGCCCTGGCCACCGTGGCGCTCAGCCTGGCCGCCTGCACGACCGTGTTCGAATCGGATAAAGTGGACTACCGCTCGGCCAAGAAAGCCGCGCCGCTGGACATCCCGCCCGATCTGACCCAACTCCAGAAGGACAACCGCTACGCCGTGCCTGACGGCCGCGGCATCGCCACCGCTTCCGGCTTCCAGCAGGCACGCGGCACCCCGGCCGCCGGCCCGGCAGCCGTGAACGGCGCCGTGGGTCCGGTCTCGACCGATGCCGTGCGCATCGAGCGCGCCGGCAACCAGCGCTGGCTGGTGGTCAAGGAGACCCCGGAACAGCTGTGGCCGCAGCTCCAGGCCTTCTGGCCGAGCGTCGGTTTCACGGTGGAATCCGAGAACCTCCAGACCGGCATCATGGAGACCAACTGGGCCGAGAACCGCGCCAAGATCCCGCAAGACATCATTCGCCGCACCATCGGCAAGGTCTTCGATTCGGCCTACTCGACCGGCGAGCGCGACAAGTACCGCACCCGCCTGGAGCGCCGTCCGGACGGCTCGACCGAGATCTACATCAGCCACCGCGGTGCAGAGGAAGTGCTGGTTGGTCCGCAGAAGGAAAGCACGACCTGGACCTCGCGTCCGAGCGATCCGGGCCTGGAAGCCGAATTCCTGGGCCGCCTGATGGCCCAGCTGACCGGCCAGATCAAGCCGGCGGAAGTCAAGCAGGCCACCGAGGCCGTCGCCAGCGCCGCGCCGGAAGCCCAGCACGCCAAGCTGGAAAACGGCAAGGTCGTCGTCGACGAAGGCTTCGACCGCGCATGGCGCCGCGTCGGCCTGGCACTCGACCGCGTCGGCTTCACCGTCGAAGACCGCGACCGCGTGCAGGGCATTTACTTCGTGCGCTATGTCGATCCGGACAAGGCCAGCAAGGAAGGCTTCTTCAGCAAGCTGTTCGGCAGCGAAGACAAGAACAAGGAAGCCCAGCGCTACCGCGTGCTGGTCTCGGCGGTCCCGAACGCGACCACCACCGACATCACCGTCCAGAGCAACGACGGCAAGCCGGAGACCTCGGAAACCGGTGCCAAGATCCTGAAGCTGCTGGCGGATGAGCTGAAGTAATCGGGTTCGAGCCCAAAGAAAGACCGGCCTTTGGCCGGTTTTTTTATTGTTGACTCCAAAGCGTCATTCCCGCATTCGCGGAAATGACGTGTTCGGCTAGTACAGGCGTAAAAAAACCGGCCCGCAGGCCGGTTTTTTTCTGAAGCAATTCAGAATTACTTCGAAGCAGCCGGAGCAGCAGCAGCGGCAGCAGCGTCAGCAGCAGCCGAAGCGGCCGAAGCAGCAGCCGAAGCGGCCGAAGCAGCAGCCTCAGCAGCGGCCGGAGCGGCCGGGGTTGCAGCGGCGTCAGCCGGAGCGGCCGGAGCAGCAGCCGGAGCGGTGGCTTCAGCAGCCGGTGCCGGAGCAGCAGCAGGAGCTTCTTCTTTCTTGCTGCAAGCAGCCAGAGCAACAGCCAGCAGGGACACGATCAGCAGAGATTTTTTCATGATTTTTCCTTAGTAAATTCAAAAGGTAAGGTACATCTAATGCGATGAATAATTACCGGTAATTATCGCTCGTTAGGAATTTCGATACGGAATCTTCCTAACCCGATATTATAGCCAAATTTACTGAATCGCAATAGAAAACTCATGCCAGGATGGCACGTTTAGAGGTAACAACAACATTCATATTGTATCAACTTGTAACACGAATGTGCAGCTAGCGTGTCATAGGGAAACCGGCTCACAGCCCGGTCGTGGACGGGCTCAAACCCGGCTGCGATTCTTCCCAGATTGCCGCAAAACGCTCACGCGGGATTTCACTTTCTTGTGGCGCATCAAACGCCGCTTCGCCCCGTAAATGGTCGCTGTGGAAGCGCCGCACGAGGTGCACGCCGTCCGCGATGCAGAAGGAATCCGTGAGCTGGCGGATGCCGCGCCCGGTGAGCCGGCATTCGATCCGGTGGCCGTGGTCGCGCAGCAGGCGCAGGAAGCGCGGAAAGTGGCGCTCGGTGTGCGCGCTGTCATGCATCGCCAGGCGCAACCGGCCGCCGCCCAGAAAGAAGCGGCGCAGGGTAGTGTCGACATCCGGATCGCCCAGCGGGAATAGCGAGAAATCCGGATCGAACATGTCGAGCGAGGCCTGCGCCCGCTCCAGCACCGCGCGCAGCTGGCGCTGGAACTCGGCACGGGTGTCGAAGCGCAGGATGTCCATCGTGCTCAGTCTACGCCTTCAACCCAGTTCCAGCCAGCCGTCCGAATACCAGGTGTGGAGCGCTTCCAGCACGTCATCGGAGGCCTGGTCCAGCATCGCGCCGTCAAGGCCGCGCTGGTTTGCCAGCACGTCGAGCACGGCTTTGTCCGCACGGCCAACGGCAAACGATTCGCCGTTGATGAACACGTGCTTGCCGCGGTAGAGCATCAGGGTCTTGGCCGACAGCTTCAGCCCGCGCTTGGCGGCCTGTTCCATGAAGCGGCCCACGGTCAGCGGTTTGGCGACCGGCGTGAAGAACACATTGTGTTTGGGTTCGGACAGGTATTCACCCAGGAAGATGGTGACGTCTTCCTCGTCCC
Organism: Massilia sp. 01N410; assembly: GCF_056399665.1. NCBI lineage: Bacteria > Pseudomonadati > Pseudomonadota > Betaproteobacteria > Burkholderiales > Oxalobacteraceae > Massilia > Massilia sp. 01N410. The sequence goes on from NZ_JBFTRV010000017.1 coordinate 65,162, forward strand.
AGCGCACCTTGTTCAGTTCTTCGGTGATGCTGCTCAGCATGTCCTTCGGGATCTCGGCCGGATTCCTGGCCGGCTGCAGTTCCGGGTCGGCGTAGCGGCCCGGCAGGTCGATCGAATCGGCCATGAACTGCAGGAAGGCTTCGCCCAGTTCCTGGAAGGACGGGGAGCGGAAGCCGATCGAATAGGTCATGCATTCGCCCTCGGCCACGCCGTCATGGGCGTAGTGGGGCGGCAGGTAGAGCATGTCGCCCGGCTCGAGCACGAATTCCTCTTCCGGTTCGAAGTTGGCGAGGATCTTCAGTGGCAGGCCCTCGACCAGGCTCAGGTCCTGCTGGGCGCCGATGCGCCAGCGGCGCCGGCCCTGGGCCTGCAGCAGGAACACGTCGTAGGAATCGAAGTGGGGACCGACACCGCCGCCGTCGGTGGCGAAGCTGACCATCAGGTCGTCCAGGCGCGCGTCCGGTACGAAGCGGAATTCGCGCAGGAGTTCGTCGGCTTTCGGATCGTGCAGGTTGACGCCCTGGACCAGCATGGTCCACTCGCGCTCGCTGCGCGGCGGCAGTTCCTGGAGCGGGCCGTGCTGCATGTCCCATTGCTTGCCGGTCTGGGTGACGAGGCGCGATTCGACGTGGTTGAGCTTGGCCAGTTCGGCCAGCTTGTCGAATTTGAGCAGGGGTTTGAAACCGGGGATGGCCTGACGGATCAGCAGCGGCTTCTTGTGCCAGTAATCACGAAGAAACTGGGCGGGAGTAATGTTCCCGAGGAGCTGTAATTTTTTCATGCGACATTATAACCAGTGCTCGGAAGGCTTCGGCGAGCATCGCAGGCCGACAGTGCAACGCGCGGCAGGTTTGCGAGGCTTCCGCGTTAGCGGGGTTATAATCCGAGCCTTATCCACGAAAGGAAGCGCAATGAAGATTGCCCAGAACACGGTAGTATCGGTCAACTACAAGCTGTCCGACGCCCAGAACAACCTGATCGAAGATGGCGCCCAGCCGATGGTGTACCTGCACGGCGGCTACGAGAACACGCTGCCGAAGATCGAAGAGGAACTGGACGGCAAGGAAGTGGGCTACTCGTCGACCATCCAGATCGAGCCGGAAGACGCCTTCGGCGACTACGACCCGACCCTGCTGAAAGTCGAAGAGCGTTCGCGCCTGCCGGAGCCGCTCGAAGTCGGCATGCAGTTCGAAGGCGTTGCCGAGGGCGGCGAAGACGAACCGACCATCTTCACCGTCACCGAAATCGCGGACGACAAGGTCGTGCTCGACGGTAATCACCCGCTGGCCGGCATGGCCCTGCGCTTCGACCTGTCGGTCATCGACGTGCGCGCCGCCACGGCGGAAGAAATCGCCCACGGTCACGTGCACGGCGCTCACGGCCACCACCACGGCCATGACGACGACATGGACGACGGCGAGGAAGGCGACCACTTCCGCAGCCAGCCACTGAACTGATCGGCCTGGCCCGGCAACGGACCGCAACGCGCGGTCCGTGCTCATTTGCGCACTTTTTTCTGCTCGATTGAGCACTTATTTGGCGCTGTCCTTGCCTGCTTCCTTGACCGCCTTGGGATGACGCCCGTCGTCCTGTTTGTCCTGCTTTTCCGGCCTGGCCTTCGCGCCGGTATCTTCCAGCTCGCTCACCTTGAACAGGGTCCTGGCCCCCGGATCCACCGCGACGTCGATTTCGTCATGCCCGACCGATAGATGGCCCAGGTTGCCGCGCCATTCGATCGCCGGCTTCGCCCCTTTGGCCAGCGGCGCGCCGTCGACCAGCAGCACCTTGCCCGGGAATTTCTGCGCCAGCGCCAGCACCTGGCGGCGCGTCTCGGCAAAGCCGTCGTTGTCCGGCACCGCGCGGCGCAGCAGGGCGCGCAGGCCGGTCGGCTGCGACAGCGCCTTCAGGTCGCCTTCGCTGAACAGCACGATGGCTTCCGCCTTGTCGCGCCGGGCGATGGTGAACAGGCGGTTCAGCCAGAAGCGGTTGGCCACCAGCCGGTCTTCGTATTCGCTGTTGCGGCCCGCTTCCGTCAGGTAGTGATTGTTGTTGGCCGGGAGGTTGAGGGTGGCGTACAGCACCTTGCCGACCGACCAGTGGGCATTCTCCGCATAGCTGCGAAAACGCGGGCTCATCGACTGGCGCGTGAGCGGCAGCTTGCGCGCGCCCAGCGATTTCGGCTCGCCGTAGAACAGTTCGCGCATGCGGTTCAGGCGCTCGATCGCATTCGAGCGGCCGGCGCTGTTGCGGCACTCGGTCCAGTCGCTGGCGGCCGGCACCACGATGGCGGGCCGGCGCGCATCGCCGATCAGCTCGCGCCGCTGCTGGTAGACCTTGTCGCTGCAGGCTTCCTTGACGCCCTTGATGCCGGTGACCACCATGAAGGCGCTCGACTGGTCGTCGCTCTGGTCCAGGGCCTGCTTCAGGCGTCCTTCGAAGCCGTCGGCGAAGCTGTGGCCGATCACCGCGAAGGTGTGCGCCTCGTCGGCTTCCTTCGTGGCTTTCGCGCCTTTCGTATCCTTGGCCGCCAGCGCGCCGGCCGAGACCAGCAAGGCGGTCAGCAGGATGCCGATGCGCCGGCGCGCGCGTGGACCGGTCAAGCGCATTATGCGCTGGCCAGGCGCTTGAGCTCGTACAGGCGCTCGAGCGCTTCGCGCGGGGTCAGGGCATCCGGATCGATGGTGTCGAGCAGCAGCAGGGCGGGCGACTCCTCGGCTGCCGGCGCCGCCGCTGCCATGGCTTGCGCCGCGGTGGTGGGCGCCGGTTCGGCATCGGCATCGTCGCAGGGCGGTGCGGCGAACAGGTCGAGCTGGGGCGTGGCGTCCAGCGCCTGCGATTCCAGCCGCGCCAGGTGCTTGCGCGCGGCGCGGATCACCGCGGGCGGCACGCCGGCCAGTTGCGCCACCTGCAGGCCGTAGCTCTGCGAAGCCGGGCCGTCCTGGACCGCGTGCAGGAACACGATGCTGTCCTTGTGCTCGACCGCCGACAGGTGCACGTTGGCCGCGCTCGGATGGGCTTCCGGCAGCTGGGTCAGCTCGAAATAGTGGGTCGCGAACAGCGTGAAGCTGCGGCTGCTGTCGATCAGGTGGCGCGCGATCGCCCAGGCCAGGGCCAGGCCGTCGAAGGTCGAGGTGCCGCGGCCCACTTCGTCCATCAGCACCAGCGAATGCTCGGTGGCGCCGTTCAGGATCGCCGCCGATTCCGTCATCTCGACCATGAAGGTGGAGCGACCGTTGGCCAGGTCGTCGGAGGCGCCGATGCGGGTGAAGATGCGGTCGATCGGGCCGATGGTAGCAAGGGTCGCGGGAACATAGCTGCCCACGTAGGCCAGCAGCGTGATCAGGGCGACCTGGCGCATGAAGGTCGATTTACCGCCCATGTTCGGACCGGTAATCAGGAGCAGGCGCTTGTCGTTCGACAGGGCGCAATCGTTGGCGATGAAGCGCTCGATCTGGTTCTCGACCACCGGATGGCGGCCCTCGACGATGGTCAGGCAAGGGGCATCCACCAACTGCGGACGGCACCAGTTGTTGCGCGTCGCATGCGAAGCCAGCGCCACAAGCGCGTCGACCTGGGCGATGCCGCCGGCGACCTTCTGCAGGCAGACGATGTGCGGGGCCAGGTCGCCGAGCAGCTGGTCGTACAGCAGCTTCTCGCGCGAGAGGGCGCGGTCCTGGGCAGACAAGGCCTTGTCTTCGAAGGCCTTCAGTTCCGGCGTGATGTAGCGCTCGCAGTTCTTGAGGGTCTGGCGGCGGCGATAGTCCTCGGGCACCTTGTCGGCCTGGCCGTTGGTGACTTCGATGTAGAAGCCATGCACCTTGTTGTACTCGACGCGCAGGTTGGCGATGCCGGTGCGGGCGCGTTCGCGGGTCTCGAGATCGACCAGGAACTGACCGGCGTTCTCGGACAGCGCGCGCAGCTCGTCCAGTTCGGCGTCGAAGCCGCGTGCGAACACGCCGCCGTCGCGCACCATGGCGGCCGGTTCCTCGGCGATGGCGCGGGCCAGCAGGTCCAGGCAATCCTCGGGGATCGCGATGGCTTCATGAATGTCGCGCAGCAGCTTGGCGTCGCCCGGGATGAAGCAGCGCGCCACCTGCTCGCGCAGCACCGGCAGCTGTTTCAGGCCGTCGCGCAGGGCGGCCAGGTCGCGCGGGCGCACGGTCAGCAGGGCGATGCGGGTGGTGATGCGCTCGACGTCCGGCACATGGGCCAGCGTGCCCGAGAGGGTGGCCATGGCATCGTGTTCGGCCAGCGCGGCGATCGCCTCGTGGCGGCCGCGCGCCACCGACTGGTCGCGCTTCGCATGGTGCAGCCAGTGGCGCAGCAGGCGCGAACCCATCGCGGTGCGGCAGCCGTCCAGCAGCGAAAACAGGGTAGGTGCTTCGGTACCGCGGATGGTCTCGGTCAGTTCCAGGTTGCGGCGGGTGGCGGCATCGAGGCCGATGAATTCGCTCTCGGATTCGACGGCCAGGCTCTTCACGTGCTGCAGGCCGCGTCCCTGCGTCGACTGGGCGTAGCGCAGCAGCGCGCCGGCCGCACCGAAGGCGGCGCCGAGGCCGTCCGCGCCGAAGCCGCTCAGGGTCGACACGCCGAGCTGGTCGAGCAGGGCCTTGTGGCCGTGCACCACTTCGAAATGCCACTCGGGCACGCGCTGGTTGTGGCCGATGCTGGTCTCTTCGAACATGTCGCCGCCGTTGGCGTCCGCGCGCAGCACTTCGGCCGGTGCGATCCGTTCCAGTTCCTGCACCAGGCGCAGGGCGGCGGTCTTCGAATCCGCCGTGAACTCCATCAGCTTCAATGCGCCGCTGGCCAGCGACAGCCAGGCCAGGCCGGTGGTCACCTGCTTGCGGTTCGGGACCGTGCACACGGCCAGCAGCGGACGCTCGGCCTTCTCCGGCAGCAGGTCCGAATCGGTCAGGGTGCCCGGCGTGACCACGCGCACCACCTTGCGCTCGACCGGCCCTTTGGACAGGGCCGGATCGCCGATCTGTTCGCAGATCGCGCAGGACTCGCCCAGCTTGACCAGCTTGGCCAGGTAGGGGTCGAGCGAGTGGAAGGGCACGCCCGCCATCTTGATCGGATTGCCGTTCGAGTTGCCGCGTGCCGTCAGCGTGATGCCCAGGATGCGCGCGGCCTTCTCGGCGTCCTCGAAGAACAGCTCGTAGAAGTCGCCCATGCGGTAGAAGACCAGCATGGTCGGGTACTCTCCCTTGATCCGGAGGTACTGTTGCATCATCGGCGTGTGTTTTTCGGCGGTGGCAAGAGCCTTGGCCGCGGCGGCATTGATTTCGTGTGGGACGTTCATGGCTTGGCAATTTGAAGCCCGGCAGGTGGCCGGGCGCGCCATTTTACCGCGTTAGGGCTGGGCGGGGAGAGCCAAGGAGATTGTTTGGCAACAGTCGGGGCGGATTCACTGCCCGCATTGCCGCCGCCACTCGGGCTTGGCCAGCACCCGCAGCGCCGTCGCCAGATCGATATGCTGATGCTCCAGCGCCTGCGCCGCCGCGTGGACGCTGCGCGCTCGCAGCGCGTCGCGGATCTTTTCCGCCGTGACGAGGTCGGTGCGGCGTTCGCCCAGGGTGTCGCTGCGCGGAATACGCGAGCGGCCGTGATCGTCGATCCATTGGTAGCTCATATCTGCCTCCGTTGTTGAAGTTTCATCATCGCGCCTTGTTGAGTTGGCAACTTAGCGGACGTCAACGAAAGACGGGGCTTCAAGCAACGAAGTCCTGCCCGGCAAATGCCGGCGCAGGACTTCGAAAAATAAAGAGGGGAAGCTTGACGATTCAGGTGCCGGGGCCGTTCTCGCGCCGCTTGCCGCCGCGGTCGTCGTTGGTGCCGGCCAGCACCCGCAGCGCCACCTGTACGTCGACTTGCAGATGTTCCATTGCCATCGCCGCTGCCTGGACGCTGTCCGCGCGCAGGGCGTCGCCGATGTCCTTGGCGGTGCGCTCGTCGATGCGGCGCTCGAAGCTGCGTTTGCCCGGATACATTCTGGGGATCATGTTTGCCTCCATGGTAGTTGTCGCTAGAGGCATCTTCGCGCATTTGCGCATAGGAAAAATTAGTTATCGTCAAGAAATCTACGACAGGCGGACGTTGGTCAGGATGAGCCAGGCCACCGTGATCACCACCATGCCGGCCAGGGTCACGCAGCTCCAGGTGAAGAACCAGGCGGACAGCAGCCCTGCCTGCAGCACTTTCTCGAACAGCAGGCCGAGGGCGAAGTCGAAGGCCGTCAGGAAGGACCAGCGGCGCAGGTAGACCGGCAGGTAGCGGCTCATCCGGCGGTTGTGCTGGAAGGCGGCGTGGCGTTCGATGCGGGTGCGCGCGGCGCTGACGTCGCGGAACAGCCAGTCGAAGAAGAGGAAGCGGTAGAGCAGGGAGCGGAAGGGGAGTTCCGGGGCTTCTTCGCTTGCTTGCTTGTCAATGGTCATGATCTCACTGCCTTGCCGGTATCGTGATCGGTCAATGGTAAGGCATGACGCGTTTGCGGCTGGTGCGATTGCCAACTGAATCGTGTGGGACGGGTGGTGTGCGAGCAAACTTGGGTCCCCGTCTTCGCGGGGACGACGAGGTGAGGCGCGGGGACGACGTGCTTACGCAAACGAAAATGGGCGCCGAAGCGCCCATCGTTCAACCAACATCGGTCGGGTTCAGACTTTCGCTTCCGCCACCCGCTTGCCGATATGCGCCAGCGCCTCGTCCACCTGGTCGATCAGGATCAGCGACAGGTCGCCCGGCTGCAGCAGCTCGAGTGCGCGGTCGATGGCGACGAATTCGCCCCTGATCTCTTCGATGCGGCTGGTGCGGGGCGCTTCCCGCAGGCCTTCGCGCAGCAGGGCCACGACTTCGCCTTCGGAACGGCCGCGCTGGCACTGGTCTTCGTAGAGCAGCACGTCGTCGAAGGCGCGGCCCAGAATGCGGGTCTGGTCGCGGATGTCTTCGTCGCGGCGGTCGCCGGCGCCGCTGATCACCACCGAGCGGCGCTTGGCCGGCATGGCTTCGACGGCGTTGCTCAGGGCCTGGATCGCGTCCGGGTTGTGGCCGTAGTCGGCGATCACGGTCGCGCCCTTGTAGTCGAACACATTGAAGCGGCCCGGCGCGTTGTCGCTCTCGCCGACGAAGGTCTTCAGGCCGGTGCGGGTGACGTTCCAATCGATGCCGACGGCCCAGGCCGCGGCCACCGAGGCCATCACGTTCTCGACCTGGAAGCCGATCACGCCGCCGCGGGTGATGGGCACCTCGGACAGCGGGATCCGTTCTTCGGCCTTGCCCTGCGCCGCCACCAGATGGCCCTCGTCGACGTAGACGATGCGGCGGCCCTGGGCGCGGTGCTTCTGCATCAACGGCAGCGAGCAGTCCATCGCGAAGTAGGTGACGTCGCCGCGGGTGTTCTCGGCCATCGCGGCGACGATCGGGTCGGCCGCGTTCAGAACGGCCATGCCGCCCGGCGCCACGTTCTGCACGATCACGCGCTTGAGTACGGCGAGGTCTTCCAGGGTGGTGATGTAGTTCAGGCCGAGGTGGTCGCCGGCGCCGATGTTCGTCACCACCGCCACCTGGCAGCGGTCGAAGGCCAGGCCTTCGCGCAGCATGCCGCCGCGCGCGGTCTCGAACACGGCGGCGTCGACGTCCGGGTGCAGCAGCACGTTGCGGGCGCTGCGCGGACCGCTGCAGTCGCCGCTGTCGATGCGGCGGCCCTGGATGTACACGCCGTCGGTGTTGGTCATGCCGGTGCGCAGGCCGGAGGCGCCGAGCAGGTGGGCGATCAGGCGCACGGTGGTGGTCTTGCCGTTGGTGCCGGTCACGGCCACCACCGGGATGCGGCCGTCGTCGCCGGGCGCGTACAGCGTGTCCATGATGGCTTCGCCGACCGCGCGGCCCTTGCCGAAGGACGGCGAGATGTGCATGCGCAGGCCGGGCGCGGCGTTGACTTCGACGATGCCGCCGCCCTGGTCTTCGATGGGTTTCAGCACGCTGTCGCACACCAGGTCGACGCCGCAGATGTCGAGGCCGACCATGTGGGCGGCGGCGATGGCGCGCGCGGCCACTTCCGGATGCACGTCGTCGGTGACGTCGGTGGCCGAGCCGCCGGTCGACAGGTTGGCGTTGTTGCGCAGGGTGACGCGCTGGCCTTTCGGCGGCACGGATTCGGCGTCATAGCCCTGCTTGGCCAGGCTGGCCAGGGCGATGTCGTCGAAGCGGATCTTGGTCAGGGAGGTAGCATGGCCGCTGCCGCGGCGCGGATCGAGGTTGACGGTGTCGACCAGCTGGCGCACCGTGTGCACGCCGTCGCCGACCACGTGCGGCGGGTCGCGGCGGGCCGCTGCGATCAGCTTGTTGCCGATCACGAGCAGGCGGTAGTCGTGGCCCGGCAGGTATTTTTCGACCAGGATGTCGTCGCGGAATTCGGACGCCGCATGGAAGCCGGCGGTGAGCTGTTCGCGTGTGTTGACGTTGACGGTCACGCCCTTGCCCTGGTTGCCGTCCTTCGGCTTGATCACGACCGGCAGGCCGATCTCCTGGGCGGCGGCCCAGGCGTCATCGGGATCCACCACGACGCGGCCCAGCGGCACCGGCACGCCGGCGGCGTCGAGCAGCTTCTTGGTCAGTTCCTTGTCCTGGGCGATGGTCTCGGCGATGGCGCCGGTGGCGTCGATCTCGGCGGCCTGGATGCGGCGCTGGCGGCTGCCCCAGCCGAACTGCACCAGGCTGCCTTCGGTCAGGCGGCGGAAGGGGATGCCGCGGGCGACGGCGGCGTTCACGATCGAGCCGGTCGAGGGGCCGAGGCGCACGTCTTCGTCGAGTTCGCGCAGCTGGTGGAGGGCGCCGTCGAGGTCGAAGGAGCGGTCGTCGCGCGCAGCCTGGATCAGCTGCCCGGCGAGCGTGAGCGCCAGGCGGCCGACGTCTTCTTCGCTGTACTCGACCACGACCTGGTAGATGCCGCGCTCGACGGTGGCGGTGGTGCGGCTGAAGGTGACCGGGCAGCCGGCCTGGGCCTGCAGGGCCAGGGCCGCCACTTCCAGCACCTGGGCCAGCGGGATGGTGTCGTCATGCCCGGTCGGCTGCAGCGGCCAGATCTGTGGGAACAGGGCGCGCAGGCGCGCTTCGAAGCCGGGCAGGGCGCTGATCGATTCTTCGTCCGCCGTGCAGGAGACGATCGCCTCGACCGACGTGTGATGGCTCCAGAGGTTGGGGCCGCGCAGGGCCCGGACGCGTGATACTTCCATAAAACTCGAATCCTTTATTTGTTCTCGAAGCTGCGCAGACCGGCGCAGATCAGGTCGGTCGGCACATCCAGCGCCCAGCTTGCGGCGGCGGCGGCCAGCACGGCTTCCGGCTGGCTCGCCGTGGCCGGCTTCAGCTTGGACAGGCCGAGCAGCGGTGCGTCCTCGCTGCCCTGGGCCAGCACGATGTGCTGGTCGCGCAGGAAGGCGACGCGTCCGCCGCCGGCGCGGTGCCGCTTGATGACGTCGTTGTTTTCGTCCACTGCATAGAAGATCACGGCGCCGTCGGACAGTCCGGCCAGTTGCACGACCTGCGGATCGGCGGCGTTCAGCACGGCCGCGCCCTCGGACAGCACGACGTCGACCTGGCTGCGCACCACGTTGAACAGGGCGTCGTCGTCGCGCACATACAGGTCTTCCACCTCCGCCACCCGGCCCAGGTCGGTCACCACGCCCACCAGGCAGCGGTCGTAGGGCAGGCCCTCGGACAGGATCGCGCGCGCGTTCGATTCGAACACGGCGGCCTGCACGTTGCGGTTGATGAGGAGGCGCTGGGCGGCGTCGAAGCGGGTGGAGTCGGCCGCGCTGACGCGGCGCTGGTCGAGGAACAGGCCATTGCGATTGGCCACGCCCACGTGCTTCCCGGACTGGAACAGCACCATGCCGACCAGGTTGGCGACCAGGCTGGCGTCGGCGCTGCCGGTCACGCCCACCACGGGGATGCGGCCGCACTCGCCGTCCACGCAGCCGGCGTCCGCGAACAGGTGCTCGACGATGGCCTTGCCGACTTCGCGCGGCTGGCCGGTGGCCGGCTTGATGTGGGCCAGCAGGCCGGGGCTGGAATTGACTTCGATGATGGCGCCGCGCTGCTCTTCGAGCGGGCGCGAAATGTCTTCGCATACCAGGTCGATGCCGGCGATGTCGAGACCGACCACGCGCGCGGCCAGCGCCGCCACATAGGCCACGTCCGGGTGCACCTCGTCGGTGACGTCGTCGGCGACGTTGCCGTTCGGCTGGATCAGCACTTTCTGGCCGGCTGGCGGGACGGATTCCGGGCTCAGGCCCTGGCGCTGCAGGTCGAGCTTGATTTCGTCGTCATTCGGATTGACCAGGCCGAGCGGGTGTTCCTCGCTCTCGCCGCGGCGCGGATCGATATTGATCTGGCTGTTGCACAGCGCGATGACGTTCGACTTGCCGTCGCCCGTCACGAACAGCGATTCGCCCTTGGCGGCGGCCACGACCTTCGAGCCGACCACCAGCAGGCGGTGCTCGTTGCCCGGCACGTAGCGCTCGACCAGCACGGCGCTGGAGTCGCCCGCTTCGGCGGCGATCGCATAGGCGGCTTTCACGTCCGCTTCGTTCATCAGGTTCAGGGTCACGCCGCGGCCGTGGTTGCCGTCGACCGGCTTGACCACCACCGGCAGGCCGATGTCCTCGGCTTCTCCCCAGGCGTGCTCGGCGCTGCGCACGACGCTGCCTTCCGGCACCGGCACGCCACAGGAGGCGAGCAGGGTCTTGGTGAGGTCCTTGTCGCTGGCGATGCTTTCGCCGATGGCGCTGGTGCGGTCGGTTTCGGCGGTCCAGATGCGGCGCTGGGCGGCGCCGTGGCCGAGCTGTACCAGGTTGCCTTCGGTCAGGCGGATCGAGGGGATGCGGCGCTCGGTGGCGGCATCGACGATGTTGGCGGTCGAGGGGCCGAGGCAGTAGCGGTCGACCAGTTCGGTCAGTTCAGCCACCGTGGTCTTCATGTCGAAGGGGGTGTCGTTGATGGCGGCCATCAGCAGCTTGTGGCCGGCCTGGAGGGCGGCGCGGCCGACCACTTCGTCGCGCGTGCGGAAGGCCATCTTGTAGATGCCGTAGTCGACGGTGGAACGGGTCTTGCCGAAGCCGGTCTTCATGCCGGCCAGGTTCTGCAGTTCGAGGACCACGTGTTCGAGGATGTGACCGGCCCAGGTGCCGTCGCGCAGCCGTTCCAGGAAGCCGCCGCGTTCGCCGACGCCGCAGCGATGTTCGATCAGCCCCGGCAGCCAGGCGGTCAGCCGCTCGTTGAAGCCGGGGAGGGTGTTCGAAGGACATTCTTCGAGCTCGCCGATGTCGAGCCAGGCCTCGATGACCGGGCGGTAGGTCCAGATGTTCGGGCCACGCAAGTGGGTTACACGAAGAATCTTAATGTCTTTCTTGTTTGTCATGAAAAATATCTTGCCCCGCAGTGACCGCTCACTCACCGCTCGGCGTTGCCTTATGTTTGTGCCATTACACCATGGTCTGCCCCACCGGGGAGGCCCATTTGCTGCAGTGCACATGTTGTATACTTGCGGGAACGAAGCTTACCGCGCTGAACCGAATTCTGCCAGTCACGCCCCGCCGATAGAATACCGTACGCCTGTCAACCGGCGTGCCATGCTCAGCGTTCCATCCCAATGACCTTGACGACCTTGCGGTCGCCGCGCAGTTCAGCGCAAACCCTGTTTCCAAAAGCACATGACGAATCAACAACTTGTTCCTTCCGCACCGCTGGCGGTCACCGCCAGTTTCCTGCCTGAGCACTGGCAGGCGGACGTCCAGAAAAAGCTTGCGCCAGGGGAAAACGTTTTAAGCGCCCTTGAGGTTGACCTCGACGCGAAATTACGTTTCACCAAAGGGATACTGGTCGTTACCAGCCTACGTCTACTGACTCTCAGCCCCGGCGACAAGCACTGGCGCGACTGGCCTTACCGGGCCGGCCTGGCCCTGCGTCATTACGACCACGCCGGCGTCGGCCACATCGAGCTGGTCGACGCCAACGGCCTGCTGGCGTCCTGGCGCTTTACCCTCGGCCAGAACCTGCAGGCCATCCGCCTGGTGGACCAGTTCCACGACCAGGTCGAAGGCTATCTGAGCGGCGTCGCCGTCCAGCCGCCCGAGCAGCACACCTGCCCGAGCTGCAAGGCGCCGCTCGAGCCGGACCAGGAAGACTGCCCGATCTGCACCAAGGTGCTGCACACTCCGCCGTCGACCTGGACCCTGTTCCGCCTGTGGCGCTTCGCCATGCCGTACAAAGGCCAGCTCCTGGTCGGATTCTTGCTGATGCTGGCGAGTACCGGCGCACACTTGATCCCGCCATATCTGACGATGCCCCTGATGGACAACGTCCTGATCCCTTACCAGAACGGCAAGCAGATCGATACGTCGCTGGTCTATATGTACATGGGTGGCCTGTTCGGCTCCGCCATCCTGGCCTGGGCGCTGGGTTGGGGCCGTACTTATATCCTGGCGCTGGTGTCAGAACGGATGGGCGCGGACATGCGCTCGGAAACCTATGAGCACCTGCTGCGCCTGTCGCTGGAATTTTTTGGCGGCAAGCGAACTGGCGACCTGATGAGCCGCATCGGCAGCGGCTCCGACCGCATCTGCGTGTTCCTGTCGCTACACCTGCTGGACTTCCTGTCCGACGTCCTGATGATCATCATGACGGGCGTGATCCTGTTCTCGATCAACGCCAAGCTGGCCCTGATCACCCTGGTGCCGCTGCCCTTCATCGCCTGGATGATCCACGTCGTGCGCGACCGCCTGCGCACCGGCTTCGAAAAGATCGACCGCGTCTGGGGCGAGGTCACCAACGTGCTGGCCGACACCATTCCCGGCATCCGCGTGGTGAAGGCCTTTGCCCAGGAAAAGCGCGAGGCTTCCCGCTTCCGTGAAGCGAACAAGCACAACCTGGCCGTCAACGACAAATTGAACAAGGTCTGGTCGCTGTTCTCGCCGACCGTGTCGCTGCTGACCGAACTGGGCCTGCTCGTGATCTGGTGCTTCGGCATCTGGCAGATCAGCCGCGGCGAGATCACCGTCGGTACGCTGGCCTCCTTCATCGCCTACAGCGGCCGCTTCTACGTGCGCCTGGATTCGATGAGCCGCATCGTGTCGGTGACCCAGAAATCGGCCTCCGCCGCCAAGCGCATCTTCGACATCCTCGATCACGTGTCGAGCGTGCCGGACCCGGTCAATCCGGTGAAGCTGGACAAGGTCGACGGCAATATCGAGCTGCGCGAAGTCGGCTTCCGCTATGGCAACCGCGCGGTCAACCGCGGCATCTCGCTGAAGATCAAGGCCGGCGAGATGGTCGGCCTGGTCGGCCATTCCGGTTCCGGCAAGTCGACCCTGGTGAACCTGATCTGCCGCTTCTACGACGTGGCCGAGGGCGCCATTCTGCTGGACGGCAAGGACGTGCGCTCCTTCGCCGTGTCCGACTACCGCCGCCACATCGGCCTGGTGCTGCAGGAACCTTTCCTGTTCTTCGGCACCATCGCCGAGAACATCGCCTACGGCAAGCCGGATGCGACCCGCGAACAGATCATCGCCGCCGCCCGCGCCGCCCACGCCCACGAGTTCATCCTGCGCCTGCCGCAGGGCTACGATTCGATGGTCGGCGAACGCGGCCAGGGCCTGTCCGGCGGCGAGCGCCAGCGTATCTCGATCGCGCGCGCCCTGCTGATCGACCCGCCGATCCTGATCCTCGACGAAGCGACTTCGTCGGTGGACTCGGAAACCGAAAAAGAGATCCAGAAGGCGCTCGACAACCTGGTGCAAGGCCGCACCACGATCGCGATCGCGCACCGGCTGTCCACGCTGCACCGCGCCGACCGCCTGGTGGTGCTGGACCGCGGCGTGGTGGTCGAAGAGGGCAACCACGACGAACTGATGGCGAAAGAAGGCGCCTACTACCGCCTGTACGAGGCGCAGGCGCGCAACGTCGACCAGGATCCGGACGACTCCAGCCAGGAAGATTGATGATGATGACTGCTTTTGAATTACGCCGCGACGCCTTCGGCAAGCTGGTGCTGAAGAATAAGGAGGGCGAGGAATTCGTCGGCGTGGCGCCGGTGCGTTCCTTCCCGGTGCAGGCCCCGACCCGCGGCATCTCCCTGGTGCGCGAAGGCGGCAAGGAAGTCGGCTGGATCGACGACCTCGAGACCATGCCGGCCGAGATCCGCAAGCTGGTGACCGAAGAGCTGGAAGGCCGCGAATTCATGCCCGAGATCCAGTCGATCAAGGGCGTGTCCAGCTTCGCCACGCCCTCCACCTGGACCGTCAGGACCGACCGTGGCGACACCGAATTCGTGCTCAAGGGCGAAGAAGACATCCGCCGCCTGGGCGCCTACTCGCTGCTGATCGCGGACAGCCACGGCATCCACTTCCTGATTCGCGACATGTTCGCGATCGACAGGGGCAGCCGGAAGATCCTCGACCGCTTCCTGTAGTCTCAGCGCCAGCCCGCCGGCGTCCAGTCGATCCGGTGGCTCGGATCGAGCCGCGCCAGGAAGCGCTCGTCGTGCGACACCACCACCAGCGCTCCCGGCCACGACCGCAGCATCGCTTCCAGCGCCTCGATGCCCTGCAGGTCGAGGTGGTTGGTCGGCTCGTCCAGCAGGAGCAGGCGCGGCGCCGGTTCGCGCAGCACCGCGCACAGCAGCGCCCCGCGCATCCTTTCCCCGCCGCTCAGGCTGTCCGCCGGGCGCAGTACGCGGTCCTGCTTGAGGCCGGCCAGGGCCAGGTACTGGCGCAGCCGGCCGTCGTCGTGGCGGGGGGCGGCGCTGCGCAGCTGGTCCAGCAGGCTGCGCGCCGGATCGAGCAGGGCCAGGTGCTGGTCGAGCAGCACCGAAGATAAGGTGCGGCAGCGGCCCGACAGCGGCGCGATCTCGCCCGCGATGGTGCGCAGCAGGGTCGACTTGCCGCAGCCGTTCGGTCCGCGGATGGCGATCCTGGCCGCGCCGTGCGCGCTCCAGTCCAGCGGCTGGCGCGGGCCCCAGGACGCCACCAGTTCTTCCAGCACCAGCGCGGCCTGGCCCTCCGGAATCTGCAGGTCCAGCATCGGAAAGCTGGGCTGCTCCAGGGCGCCGTCCAGCGCTTCGAAAGCCTCGTGCAGGTCCTGCTGCAGCTCCTGGCGGCGCTGCGCATGGCGTTCGGCGCGCGCGCCGTCCGTTTTCTCGGCGCGCTGCGGCAGGGCGTTGAGGACGATCTTCGGCTGGCCGCCGGCCGCCTTTGCGCGCGCGCCGCGGGCGTTCCTGCGCGCGGCGCGTTCGGCATCGAGCCGCATCGCCGCTTCCGCGGTCTTGCGTTCGACCCGTGCGCGCTCCAGCCGCGCTCCAGCCGCGCGCCGGCCGCCGCCAGTTCGGCGCCGCGCTGCTGCTCGACCAGCGACCAGCCGCCGCCATAGCGCCGCAGTCCGCAGGCATGCACTTCCAGGGTGCGCTCGGCGTGCTCCAGCAGTTCGCGGTCGTGGCTGACCAGCAGCAGCCCGCGGCCCGCCGCGCGCCAGGCCCGCATCTGGTCGATGAGGAAGCGCCGCCGTTCGCGGTCCAGGTGGTTGCTGGGTTCGTCCAGCACCAGCAGGCCGGCCTCGCTGCAGAAGGCGCCGATCAGGGACAGCAGGGTGCGCTGGCCGCCGGACAGCGATTGCGGCGTCATGGCCTCGTCCAGCCCGGCCTGGTCCAGCATCGCCTGCCAGCGCGCTTCGAGGTCCCAGCGTTCGCCGATCAGGTCGAAGTCCTCATCGCGCGCGTCGCCAGCCGCCAGCCGCCGCAGCGCCTCCAGCGGCGCATCGAGTCCGGCCAGCTGCGCCAGGGTGGCGGCGAAGGTGGGGCCGGTCTGCTGTTCGACGTAACGGCTGGGGACGACGCGCTCGATACGGCCGCGTGCCGGCTGCGCAAGTCCGGCGACGACGCGGCCGAACGAGGACTTGCCGCTGCCGTTGGGGCCGATCAGGGCGACGGTCTCGGCTTTGAAGCTGTCGTGGATGTCCTGGAACAGGATGCGCCCGTCGGGGAGGGCGATGTCGACCCCGTGCAGGGCCAGGTGGTAGGGATGGGCCATGAGTACTCCTTGTAATGCGTCGAAGCCGCACCAGGTCCTTGCGAACGTGGCGATGAGGTTTCTGTGCTTTCGCGGCGGGCGCGAGAGCGGGCATTACAGGCGCATCGGTGGAATCCCCCTTGTATATGGATCAGTCATTCTAGCAGCATGCGCCGCACCCTGACTGCCGAAATCCTGCGCCAACCGTGCTCTGGCCGCTTTTCGCGTAGAGTATGTCCAGCACAACGCAAGGGACAGGAGGAGCGGGTATCGATACGCCAGCAGCAGGCAGGACGCATTTCGTGGTGGTCACCATCGGCTCGGCCGGCGACCTGTTCCCCTTCATGGCGATGGCCCTGGTCCTGCGGGATGCGGGCCATCGGATCAGCTTCCTTGCGCCGCAACAGCATGAACCCTATGTGCGCGGCACCGGGCTGCACTTCGTCGGCCTGCCCGCCGACCCGGCTGTGCTGCTCGACCCCGACCTCTGGCATCCGACGCGCGGCTTCGGGGTGGTCTGGCGCGCCACGCGGCCGGCTATGGCCGGGATCGTGCCTTTCGTCGACGCCTTGCCGCATGACGAAGCGGTGGTGCTGCTGGCGCATCCGCTGGCGCTGCCGGAGGCCGACCTGTGCCGGGGCGCGCGTCCCGGTTTGAAAGTGGCGGCGGCTTACCTGGCGCCGCAGAACCTGCCGACCGTCCACGACCCGCTGATGTTCGGACCATGGCCAGTGCCGCCCTGGGTACCGCCCGGGCTGCGGCGCTGGCTGTTGCGGCGGCTGGCGGCGCGTTTCATCGATCCGGTGGCGCTGGGCGAGGTGAACGCGGCGCGCCGGGCGCGCGGCATGCCGGAGGTGGCCGGCATGCTCGAGCACCTGTTCGCGGTGCCGGACCTGTCGGTGACCCTGTTTCCGGAATGGTTCGCGCCGACCCAGCCGGACTGGCCCAAGCCCTTGTACCGCGCCGACTTTCCCCTGTTCGACCCGCATCCGGACGCGGCCCTGTCGCCCGCACTCGAATGTTTCCTGGACGACGGGCAGGGCAGCGCGCCGGTCGTCTTCACCCACGGCACCGGCAACACCCAGTCGCGCGCCTACTTCGAGCATGCGCGCGCGGCGGTGGAACTGCTCGGCCTGCGCGCCATCTTCCTGACCCCGCACCGCGAGCAGCTGCCCGCCGAGCTGCCGCCTTCCATCCTGTGGCAGGACTACGTGCCCCTGCGCCGCCTGCTGCCGCGGACGATGGTGCTGGTCCACCACGGCGGCATCGGCACCACGGCCGAAGCCCTGCGCGCCGGTACGCCCCAGCTGGTGGTGCCGCTGGCGCACGACCAGTTCGACAACGCGGCGCGCGTGGCGGCGCTGGGCGTGGCCTTTCGTGCGAGGGCGCCGCGGCTCAACGGCGTGCGGCTGGCGCGGGCGCTGCAGCAGCTGCTGGGGGATCGGGAGCTGGTCCCGCACTGCCGCAAGATCAGCCGCCGCTTCGCACTCGGACATGGGCTGCAGGGCTTGCGCCTGCGCCTGGAAGCATTGGCCGGCCAGGCCAGCCGATGAGCCAGGGCAACGGCGCGCCAGCGAGCCGGGAAGCACGCAAGAATGAGGCATCGGCAAACATGGAAGGGATCACTATGCAACGAAGCGCACTGGTCGTCGGCGCCAGCGGCATCGGCGGCCGCTACACGGCACGCGAACTGCTGGCACATGGCTGGACCGTGTACGGACTGGCGCGCCGTCCGCCGCGCGACCTGCCGGGCCTGATTCCGGTGGTCGCCGACCTGCTCGACGAGGTCGGCCTGCAGGCGGCCCTGGCGGACGTCGCCCCGACCCACGTCTTCATCACGACCTGGATGCGCCAGGACAGCGAGGCCGAGAACATCCGCGTCAATGCCCTCATGGTGCGCAACCTTCTCGACGCGCTGTCGCCGAAGAAGTCGCTGCGCCACGTGGCCCTGGTGACCGGGCTGAAACACTATCTCGGCCCCTTCGAAGCCTATGCGAGCTCCGGCACCCTGCCGGATACCCCGCTGCGCGAGTCGCAGCCGCGGCTGCCCATCGAGAATTTCTACTACGCCCAGGAAGACGAGGTCTACGCCGCGGCGGCGCGCGACCGTTTCACCTGGACCGTTCACCGCCCGCATACCGTCATCGGCATGGCGGTCGGCAACGCCATGAACATGGGCACGACCCTGGCCGTGTACGCCTCGATCTGCAAGGAGACCGGCCGCCCCTTCCAGTTTCCCGGTTCGGCGGCGCAGTGGAACGGCCTGTCCGACGTCACCGATGCCCGCATGCTGGCGAAGCAGCTGCGCTGGGCCGCCGACTGCGATTGCGCACGCGACGAAGCCTTCAACATCACCAACGGCGACTACTTCCGCTGGAGCTGGCTGTGGCGCCGCCTGGCGGCCTGGTTCGGCGTGCCGGCGGCCGGCTTCAGCGGCACGGTGCAGCCGCTGGAAGACATCATGGCGAACGATGCCGAACGGTGGGCCGACATGGCGCGCCGCCACGGCCTGCAGGAAGCCGATCTGAAGCGCCTGGCCTCGCCCTGGCACACCGACCTCGACCTCGGCCGCCCGCTCGAGGTGATGACCGACATGGCCAACAGCCGCCGGCTGGGCTTCTCGAACTGGCAGTCGACCGAGGATTCCTTCTTCGACCTGTTCACGGCCTTGCGGGCGGAGCGCCTGATTCCCTGATTCCTGAACGGGGACGGCAGGGAGTACTGCGTGCGGCAGCGCACCGCCAGCGAGGCCGGAGTAGGCTTCAATAGGCGCATGAAGGCATCCGACAACCCATTGGCCCGAGCCAACCACGGTTTCGTGCGCGTGCGCGGCGCGCGAGAGCACAATCTCAAGAACGTCAACGTGGACCTGCCGCGCGATGCGCTGGTCGTGTTCACCGGCGTCTCCGGTTCCGGCAAGTCCTCGCTGGCCTTCGGCACGCTGTACGCGGAGGCGCAGCGGCGCTACCTGGAATCGGTGTCGCCCTATGCGCGCCGGCTGTTCCACCAGATGCCGGTGCCGGAAGTCGACGAGATCGACGGCTTGCCGCCGGCCGTGGCCCTGCAGCAGCAGCGCGGCACGCCCACCGCGCGCTCCTCGGTCGGCAGCGTCAGCACCTTGTCGAATTCCCTGCGCATGCTGTACTCGCGCGCCGGCGACTATCCGCCCGGCCAGCCGCTGCTGTACGCCGAATCCTTCTCGCCCAATACCGCCGAAGGCGCCTGCCCGCAGTGCTCGGGCCTGGGCCGCGTCTACGAAGCCACCGAGCAGTCGATGGTGCCCGACGATAGCCTCACCATCCGCGAGCGGGCGGTGGCCGCGTGGCCGCCGGCCTGGCATGGCCAGAACCTGCGCGACATCCTCGTCACCATGGGCTACGACGTCGACACGCCCTGGCGCGAACTGCCGAAGAAGGACCGCGACTGGATCCTGTTCACCGACGAGACCCCGACCGTCCCGGTGTATGCCGGCCTGACGCCGGACGAGACGAAGCGGGCCCTGAAGCGCAAGGAAACGCCCAGCTACCAGGGCACCTTCAGCGGCGCGCGCCGCTACGTGCTGCAGACCTTCGCCAACACCGAAAGCGCGGCGATGAAGAAGCGCGTCGCGCGCTACATGGTCAGTACCGAGTGTCCGCTGTGCCGGGGCCGCCGCCTGCGCCGGGAAGCCCTGTCCGTCACCTTCGCCGGCCTCGACATCACGGAAATGTCGCGCCTGCCCCTGGAGCGGCTGGCGCAGCTGATGAAGCCCTTCGCCAGGGGCGAGGTGCCGCCCGATACCGCCGCCGCCAGACACCCGGAACAGCTGATCGTCACCAGGCGCATCGCCGCCGACCTGTGCGCGCGGCTCGGCGTGCTGCTCGACCTGGGGCTCGGCTACCTGGCGCTGGAGCGCAGCACGCCGACCCTGTCTCCCGGCGAGCTGCAGCGCCTGCGGCTCGCGACCCAGGTTCGTTCCAGCCTGTTCGGTGTGGTGTATGTGCTGGACGAGCCCTCGGCCGGCCTGCATCCGGCCGATACCGAGGCCTTGCTGGCGGCGCTGGCCCAGCTGAAGGCGGCCGGGAATTCGCTGTTCGTGGTCGAGCACGCGCTGGACGTGATCCGGCGCGCCGACTGGATCGTCGACGTCGGCCCGCAGGCGGGCGAGGGCGGCGGCCAGATTCTGTATAGCGGGCCGCCCGATGGGCTCAAGAAAGTCGATGGCTCGCATACGCGGCGCTACCTGTTCGACGACGTGCGGCCCGAGCCGCCCACTTTGCGCGAGCCAAGCGGCTGGCTGAAGCTGGAAGGCGTCACCCGCAACAACCTGCACGACCTGAAGGTCGAGTTCCCGCTGGGCGTGATGAGCTGCGTGACCGGCGTCTCCGGCTCCGGCAAGTCGAGCCTGGTGAGCCAGGTGCTGGTCGACCTGGTGACCGCGGCGCTGGGCCAGGGCGCGCCGGACGAGGAGGCGGAGCAGGAGCCCGGCCTGGAACAGGAGCCGCGGATCGCAACGGAAGGCCGCATCGCCGCCGGCATGGAGGGGATAAAACGCTTGGTGCGGGTCGACCAGAAGCCGATCGGCCGCACGCCGCGCTCGAACCTGGCCACCTATACCGGCCTGTTCGACCAGGTGCGCAAGCTGTTCGCGGCGACGCCGGCGGCAAAAAAGCGCCGCTACGATGCCGGCCGCTTTTCCTTCAACGTCGCCAAGGGCCGCTGCGAACATTGCGCGGGCGAGGGCTTCGTGATGGTCGAGCTGCTGTTCCTGCCCAGCGTGTACGCGCCATGCCCGACCTGCAAGGGCGCGCGCTACAACGCCGACACCCTGAAGATCACTTACAAGGAAAAGAACATCGCCGACTTGCTGCACATGACGGTGGACGAGGCCCACGCCTTCTTCAAAGACCAGGAAGCGGTGGCGCGGCCGCTGCAGGTGCTGCGCGAAGTCGGGCTCGGCTACCTGCGCCTGGGGCAGAGCGCCACCGAGCTGTCCGGCGGCGAAGCCCAGCGGATCAAGCTGGCGACGGAACTGCAGCGCGCCACCCGCGGCGGCGCCCTGTACGTGCTGGACGAGCCGACCACCGGCCTGCACCCGCTCGACACCGACCGCCTGGTGGCGCAGCTGAACCGCCTGGTCGACGCCGGCAATACCGTCATCATGGTCGAGCACACCATGCGGGTGGCAGCCGCCTGCGACTGGGTGATCGACATCGGTCCGGGCGCGGGCGAGGCCGGCGGCACGGTGGTGGCATCCGGTCCGCCGGCGCGGATCGCGGCCAGCAGGCGCAGCAGAACTGCACCGTATCTGGCTGAATATTTACGATAAAAGCCCGGGATCTTCTGCTAATTTCTGCTCGGCAATGCAAGAAGAGCCAGTCAACAGAACACGCGGGATTTTGCAATTGCGTTACACTTAGGATATTTTTTTCCTAAGAGTACACATATAAGCATGACCGGATCGAGTATCGATAGCAGCCAGTTCCGCCGCATCCTGTCGCGCAATGTCGCCATGCCGCTGGGCATGGGGGTGTTGAGCGCACTGGTCTTCGTCGGCATCATCGCTTACCTCATCAATGTGCTCACCTGGGTCGAGCATTCCGAGCGCGTGATCGGCAAGGCCAACGAGGTCAGCCGCATGTCGGCCGACATGGAATCCGGCATGCGCGGCTACCTGTTGTCCGGCGACGACGACTTCATGGCGCCCTATCTGCAGGCCAAGCCGAGGATCGACGCCGAACTCACTTCGCTGGCCGGCATGGTGGAGGACAATCCCAATCAGCTCGATCGGGTCCGGCGCATCCGCGCCGCACAGCAGGAGTGGCAGCGGTATGCCGAAGAAGTGATTGCCCGCCGCACCAAGAACGACGACGTGATCGCGCTGGTCAAGAGCGGCCGCGGCAAGCTGCTGACCGACGAGGTGCGCACCCAGTTCGGCGCATTCATCGCCAACGAGGAGCGTCTGCTGCAGGAGAGAAATACCTCTTCGCGCAGCGTGATCGGCTGGTCGGTCGGCGCCTTCCTGCTGTTCAGCCTGTCGGTGGCCGGCCTGCTGGCCCTGTTCGGCCGCCGTGAGTTGATGAGCCTGTCAAACTCCTATGGCGAGATCCTGTCGCACGAGGCCGAGCACAATGCCCAGCTGCGCCACCAGGACTGGCTGCGTGGCGGCCAGACCGAACTCGCCGGCAAGACCGCAAACATGCATGAGCTGGAGCCGCTGGCCACCGCCGTGCTGAATTTCGTGACGCCCTACCTCGGCGGCGTAGTGGCCGCGATGTACGCGCGCAGCGACGACGGCACCCTGACCCGCATCGGGACCTACGGTTTCGCCCACCAGGACGGCCATGCCAAGGTAATCGGGTCCAGGGAATCGTTGGCCGCCCAGGCCGCCAACGAGAACCGCATCCTGACCCTGCGCGAACTGCCGCCCGACTATATCAAGGTGGGTTCGGGACTGGGCGAAACCGCGCCGCGCGAACTGCTGATCGCGCCGATCTCGAACCACGGCAAGATCAAGGGCGTGATCGAGATCGGCTTCCTGCACGCGGTACGCGAGCGCGATACCGAGTTCATGGAGCTGATCGGCCCGGCCGTCGGCGCCTCGGTCGCCTCCGTCGTCTACCGCCATCGCCTGCAGGTGGCGCTGGAAGAGCAGCAGGCCATGAACGAGGAACTGCAGGTGCAGCAGGAAGAGCTGCGCACCGCCAACGAGGAGCTGGAAGAGCAGTCGCGCGCCCTCGAGGAATCGCAGACGGCGCTGGAAAACCAGCAGGCCGAGCTGGAGCAGACCAACGAGCAGCTGGCCGAGCAGGCCGCCAACCTCGACCTCAAGAACGCAGCCCTGACCACGGTCCAGGAACAGTTGCGCGATCGCGCCCTGGAGCTGGAGCGCGCTAGCCGCTATAAATCCGAGTTCCTGGCGAATATGTCGCACGAACTGAGGACGCCGCTCAACAGTTCGCTGATCCTGGCAAAGCTGCTGGCGGACAATGCCGGCGGCAACCTGAACGAGGAGCAGGTGCGCTTTGCCCAGACCATCTATTCGGCCGGCAACGACCTGCTGAACCTGATCAACGACATCCTCGACATCTCCAAAGTCGAGGCCGGCAAGCTGGAGCTGGTGCCGGAAGAGCTGCCGCTGCGCCGCGTGATCGAGGGCCTGGCGCGCACCTTCGAGCCGCTGGCTCACCAGAAGAACCTGGAGTTCTCGCTCACCGTCGAGCCGGGCGTGCCGGTGGCCATCCACACCGACCGCCAGCGCCTGGAGCAGATCCTGAAGAACCTGCTGTCGAACGCGGTCAAGTTCACCGATGCCGGCCGCGTCAGCCTGACGGTCAGCGCGAATGCCGAGGGCTGGGTGCAGTTCGAAGTGCAGGATTCCGGTATCGGCATCGCGCCCGAGCAGCAGGACAAGATCTTCGACGCCTTCCACCAGGCCGACGGCTCGACCGCGCGCAAGTACGGCGGCACCGGCCTGGGCCTGTCGATCTCGCGCGACCTCACCAGCCTGCTGGGCGGCACGCTCACGGTCGCCAGCACGACGGGCGAGGGCAGCACCTTCACCCTGAGCCTGCCGCGCAACGGCGCCGTCGCCGCGACCCCGCCGGCGCCCCAGCTGGTCCATGCGGCCAAGCCGGTGCGCGCACAGGCGCCGGTGCCGGCCGTGGCCGAAGCCGAACCCGCCGTCCCGGCCGGTCCGCGCTTCGACGACGACCGCGCCGAAGCGCCGTCGGGCCGCCGCACCGCGCTGGTGATCGAGGATGAGCCGGAATTCGCGCGCATCCTCTACGGCCTGGCCCACGACATGGACTTCCGCTGCCTGGTCGCGCTGACCGCGCAGGAGGGCCTGGAACTGGCGGCCGGCGAGAACCCGGACGCCATCCTGCTCGACATGCGCCTGCCGGACCGTTCCGGCCTGTCGGTGCTGCAGCAACTGAAGGACAATCCGGCCACCCGCCACATCCCGGTGCACGTGGTGTCGAGCATGGAGAACGGCGGCGAAGCCCTGCACCTGGGCGCGATCGGCTACGCCCTGAAGCCGACCACCCGCGAGCAGCTGGAGGAGGTGTTCCGCAAGCTGAAGGACAAGTCCTCGCAAAAGGTCAAGCGGGTGCTGCTGGTCGAGGACGACGAGCGCCAGCGCGACAGCGTGGTCCGGCTGATCTCCGATAACGACGTCGAGATCGCGGCTGTCGGCTCGGGCGAGGAAGCGCTGACCCTGTTGCGCACGCAGATTTTCGACTGCATGATCATCGACCTGAAGCTGCCCGACATGCAGGGCAACGAGTTGCTGCAACGCATGTCGCTGGAAGAGCTGTGTTCCTTCCCGCCGGTCATCGTGTACACCGGACGCAACCTGACCCGCGAGGAGGAGGCGGAGCTGCTGAAATACTCGCGCTCGATTATCATCAAGGGTGCACGTTCGCCGGAACGCCTGCTCGACGAGGTGACGCTGTTCCTGCACAAGGTGGAGTCGCAGCTGTCGTCCGAACGCCAGACCATGCTCAAGAACGTACGCGGGCGCGACCGGGTGTTCGAAGGCCGGACCATCCTGCTGGTGGATGACGACGTTCGCAACGTATTCGCATTGACCAGCGCGCTGGAGCAGCGCGGCGCGCATGTGGAGGTGGGCCGCAATGGCTTCGAAGCCATTGCTAAGCTGAATGAAGTGGACGCGATCGACCTGGTGCTGATGGATGTCATGATGCCCGGCATGGACGGTCTGGAAGCGACGCGCAGGATCCGCCAGGACGCGCGTTTCACGCGCCTGCCGATCATCGCGATCACGGCCAAGGCGATGAAGGATGACCAGGAACAATGCCTGGCCGCGGGCGCCAACGACTACCTCGCCAAGCCGATCGACCTGACCCGGCTGTACTCGCTGCTGCGGGTATGGATGCCTACCCTGGAGCGGATTTGAGTATCGACATCGAACTGCGGATGCTGGTCGAAGCTGTCTATCTCAAGTACAACTACGACTTCCGCGACTATACCGGCGCTTCGCAGAAGCGCCGCGTGCAGGCCGCCATGCGCGCCATGGACTGCGACACCGTGTCCGCGCTGCAGGCCAGGGTGATGCACGAGCCGGCCGCCTTTGCCCAGCTGCTGCAATTCCTGACCATTCCGGTCACGGAAATGTTCCGCGATCCCGAGTACTTCCTGGCGCTGCGCCAGCAGGTCGTGCCGCACCTGGAGACCTATCCCTCGCTGAAGATCTGGGTGGCCGGCTGCAGTACCGGCGAAGAGGTGTATTCGCTGGCCATCCTGCTGAAGGAAGAGGGACTGCTGGAGCGCAGCCTGATCTACGCGACCGACATCAATCCGGAATCGCTGGAAGCGGCGCGGCGCGGCGTGATGCCGCTTGAGCGCATGCGCCTGTACACCGAGAATTACCAGAAGGCGGGCGGCACCCGTGCCTTCTCGGACTATTACACGGCGGCCTATGGCGGCGCGCTGTTCGAGCGTTCGCTGGTGGAGAACGTCACCTTTGCCGACCACAGCCTCGCCACCGACAGCGTGTTCGCCGAGACCCATTTCATCAGCTGCCGCAACGTGATGATCTACTTTAACCGCCGCCTGCAGAACCGGGTGCTGGGCCTGTTCCACGAATCGCTGGTGCACCGCGGTTTCCTCGGCCTGGGCAGCAAGGAGAGCATCGACTTCTCCAGCTACGCCCAGCGCTTCGAACCGCTGGCCAGGCGCGAGCGGGTATTCCGCAAGGTGGGGCCGTGATGGACACCGCCGACCTGCACGCCGCGCTCGCCGGCCGCCGCATCGAAGCGGTGGTGATCGGCGCCTCGGCCGGCGGGGTCGAGGCGCTCGGCACGCTGCTGCCCACGCTGCCGGCCGGCTACCGCCTGCCGGTGGTGTGCATCCTGCACCTGCCGGCCGACCGGGAGAGCCGGCTGCCCGAGCTGTTCGGCGAACGCTTGCCGCTGCCGGTCAGGGAAGCCGCCGACAAGCAGGCGATCGAGCCCGGCACCGTCTACTTTGCCGGTGCGGGCTACCATCTGTCGGTGGAGCGGGATTTCACTTTCTCGCTGAGCTGCGAGCCGCCCGTGCATTTTGCTCGCCCGGCCATCGATGTGCTGATGGAATCGAGCGCCGACGCCTACGGCCCCGGCCTGGTGGGCATCCTGCTCACCGGCGCCAACCAGGACGGCGCCGCCGGCATGGCCGCCATCCATGCCAGCGGCGGCCTGACCGTCGTGCAAGACCCCGATGACGCTCAGGTGGCCACGATGCCGCAAAGCGCCATCGACCGTTTTTCCCCGCACCTGATCCTGCCCCTGGCGCGCATCGGGGCGTTGCTGCCCATGTTGGAGACTGAATTGCCATGAGCGCACAAGACCCAAGCAAATTGCTGATCGTCGACGATCTGCCGGAAAACCTGCGTGCCCTGGACGCCCTGATCCGCGACGACAAGCGCCAGGTGTTCCAGGCAAGCTCCGGCGAGGAAGCGCTGACCTTGATGCTCGAGCACGAATTCGCGCTCGCCATCCTCGACGTGCAGATGCCGGGCATGGACGGCTTCGAGCTGGCCGAGCTGATGCGCGGCACCGAACGCACCCGCAACATCCCGATCGTGTTCGTCTCGGCCGCCGGACGCGAGCTGAACTATGCCTTCAAGGGCTACGAGCAGGGCGCCGTCGACTTCCTCTACAAGCCGCTCGACCCGGACGCGGTGCGCAGCAAGGTCAACGTCTTCGTCACGCTCGACCAGCAGCGCCGCGAGATGCGCCGCCAGATGGAGGCGCTGGAACGCAGCCGGGGCGAACAGGAAACCCTGCTGCGCGAGCTGAACAAGACCCAGGAAGAGCTGCAGCGCTCGCTGCGCATGCGCGACGACTTCATGTCGCTGGTGGCCCACGAGCTGCGGACCCCGCTCAACACCCTGTTCCTGGAAACCCAGATGCGCAGCCTGCAGCTCAAGCGCGGCAATATGCCGGCCTTCGACCCCGAGCAGATGGCGAACATGATCAAGCGCGACGAACGCCAGATCAAGGCCATGATCCGCCTGATCGACGACATGCTGGACGTCTCGCGCATGAAGAGCGGCACGCTGTCGATCAGGCCGGGCAAGGTCGAACTGATGGGCTTGCTGGAGCGGGTCGTCAACGACCTGTCCCTGCAGGCGACCGCGGCGAACACGACCCTGCAACTGTCCGTGCACGCACCCGTGGAAGGCTGGTGGGACGAGTTCCGCATCGAACAGGTGATCGTCAACCTGCTGACCAATGCCCTGCGTTACGGCGGCGGCGGCACGGTCGAGGTCGACGTTCAGGAAGTCGGCTGCAATGTGCGCATCGACGTGCGCGACCACGGCAAGGGCATCGCCCCCGACTACCTCGACCGTATCTTCGAACCCTACGAGCGCGGCGCCAGGAGCGGCGAGCCGAAGGGTCTCGGCCTGGGCCTCTACATCTCGCGCCAGCTGGCTGCGTCGCATGGCGGCGAACTGACCGTGCAGAGTACGCCGGGGCAGGGGGCGACCTTCAGTCTGCTGTTGCCTTGTACCGAGGCGGCGATGCCGGTGGTGGCTTCCGCCTGAATCGCTCGACGCGGCACCCCGTGCCCACGCACCGTGATAGCTAAAATCAATTGATGAAATCCGTTCAATTAATTTCACATTCACCGGCGTGCGCGGTATAGTGCGTACCTAACGTTTTTTTTAACCCCGAAAGAGGAGTTTTCATGTCCATCATCAACACCGAAATCAAACCGTTCAAGGCAACCGCTTTCCACGACGGCAAGTTCGTCGACCTGACCGAAGCCGATTTCAAGGGCACCTGGTCGGTCCTGATGTTCTACCCGGCTGACTTCACCTTCGTCTGCCCGACCGAACTGGAAGACCTGGCTGCTTTCCAGCCGGAATTCGCGAAGATGGGCGTCAAAGTCTACGGCGTGTCGACCGACAGCCACTTTGCCCACAAGGCATGGCACGACACCTCGGAAGCCATCAAGAAAGTGAACTACCCGCTGATCGGCGACCCGACCGGCACCCTGTCGCGTAACTTCGAAGTCATGATCGAAGAAGAAGGCATGGCCCTGCGCGGCACCTTCGTCATCAATCCGGAAGGCCAGATCAAGGTCATGGAAGTGCACGACAACGGCATCGGCCGCGACGCATCGGAACTGATGCGCAAGGTCAAGGCTGCCCAGTACGTCGCCGCGCACCCGGGCGAAGTCTGCCCGGCCAAGTGGACCGAAGGCGCCGAAACCCTGAAGCCGTCGCTGGACTTGGTCGGCAAGATCTAAGCCGAATGTGCGTGGGCACGGCGTGCCTACGCCGGCCGCGCCCACCCTGCGGGACAAGAAGTACAAGCAGTACCAGGCGCCGTCCGCGAGGGGCGGCCGGCGCCGACCCCTCCTCAGAGGCAGTCCATGACGATGGACCTGCCACGCAGTACTGACAGGCGATCCAACTAGTCGATCTGCCGGTCCAGATTCACTATTTAGATTACCGGATGCGCCCGCATGTGAATTCATATGTGTCCGCCATCGGCCTGAACACGACTGAAGAAAAGGAAATGACCATGAGCGTTCTCGACAATGACCTGAAAACCCAGCTCGGCGCCTACCTGCAACGCGTGCAGCAACCCTTCGAACTGGTCGCTTCGCTCGACGACAGCGAGACCTCGAAGCAGATGCTCGACCTGCTGCAGACCATCCAGGGCCTGCGCGCCGACAAGATCACCCTGCGCCTCGATGGCAACGACGCCCGCAAGCCGTCCTTCAGCCTGCAGCGCACCGGCAGTGACACGAGCCTGCGCTTCGCCGGCCTGCCGCTGGGCCACGAGTTCACCTCGCTGGTGCTGGCCCTGCTGTGGACCGGCGGCCATCCGCCGAAGGTCGAGCAGGACGTCATCGACACCATCAAGGCGCTCGACGGCGACTACGAATTCGACGTCTACATGTCGCTGAGCTGCCATAACTGCCCGGACGTGGTGCAGGCCCTGTCCCTGATGGCGATCCTGAACCCGCGCATCAAGACCACCGTCATCGAGGGCGGCGCCTTCCAGAAGGAAATCGAGGCGCGCCAGGTGATGGCGGTGCCGATGGTGTTCCTGAACGGCGAGATGTTCGGTTCCGGCCGCATGATGATCGAAGAGATCGTGGCCAAGCTGGACAAGGGCGCCGGCGAACGCGACGCCGCCAAGCTGAACGCCAAGGAACCGTACGACGTGCTGATCGTCGGCGGCGGCCCGGCCGGCTCGGCAGCAGCCGTGTACGCGGCCCGCAAAGGCATCCGCACCGGCATCGCCACCGGCCGCATGGGCGGCCAGGTGAACGACACGATGTCGATCGAGAACTACATCTCGGTGCTGGAAACCGACGGTCCGAAGTTTTCAAGCGCGCTGGAAGCCCAGGTCCGCCATTACGGCGTCGACATCATGACCCAGCAGGAAGCCGCGCAGCTGATCCCGCCGTCGGCCCCTGGTGAATTGGTCGAAGTCCGCTTCGCCAACGGCGGTTCGCTGAAGTCGAGCACCGTGATCCTGTCGACCGGTGCGCGCTGGAGGAACGTCAACGTGCCGGGCGAGCAGGAGTACAAGAACGCCGGCGTGAACTATTGCCCGCACTGCGACGGCCCGCTGTACAAAGGCAAGCGCGTGGCCGTGATCGGCGGCGGCAACTCGGGTGTGGAAGCGGCGATCGACCTGGCCGGCATCGTCCAGCACGTTACCCTGATCGAGTTCGCGAACCAGTTGAAAGCGGACGCGGTGCTGGTCAACAAGCTGAACAGCCTGCCGAACGTGAACGTCCACGTGAATGCCCAGACCACGGAGATCCTAGGGGACGGCAAGAAGGTGGGCGGCATCAGCTTCAAGGACCGCGTGTCGGGCGAAGACAAGCACGTGGAGCTGGAAGGCGTGTTCGTGCAGATCGGCCTGGTGCCGAATACCGAATGGCTGAAGGGCAGCGTGGAGCTGTCGCGCTTCGGCGAGATCGTGGTCGACGCCCACGGCCGCACCAATATCCCGGGTGTGTTTGCGGGCGGCGACGCCACCACCACACCGTTCAAGCAGATCGTGATCGCGGCCGGCGACGGCGCCAAGTGCGCACTGTCGGCTTTCGACTACCTGATCCGCATGCCGGTGGCAGTCGAAGCCGCGTAAGCAGCGCCGCGCAAGGCAGTATCGGCAGCGGTATCAGGCACGCACGCGGTCCGGGGTCGCGTGCGTGGCTTCCGGCAGGGCCCGCAGGCGGCGCGCCAGTTCGGTGGCGTCCATGTCGATCAGAGCGATGCACGCGCCGGGGTGCGCGATGCTCGCGATCCATTCAACGCGCACACAGCCTTTGACATTGGACGTGTCGTGAGAGTTCGCGAGATTTCTGGGCGGAAATTCCATGTAGGATAGACAGCGCCGGCGGCCATGGTGGCTGCCCTAGCCGCCAACCGGAGATGCCATGACCTTTCTCGAATCGATCCAGACCTGCTTCAGCAAATACGCCACCTTCGAAGGAACGGCGGCACGCTCCGAATACTGGTGGTTCGCGCTGTTCCTGTTCCTGGGTTCCTGCGTATGCGGGGTGTTCAGCGAGAAGCTGCAAATGGCATTCAATCTCCTGACCTTGCTGCCTTCACTCGCGGTCGGCGCC
Organism: Massilia sp. 01N410; assembly: GCF_056399665.1. Taxonomy (NCBI): domain Bacteria; kingdom Pseudomonadati; phylum Pseudomonadota; class Betaproteobacteria; order Burkholderiales; family Oxalobacteraceae; genus Massilia; species Massilia sp. 01N410. The sequence goes on from NZ_JBFTRV010000017.1 coordinate 95,803, forward strand.
AGGCGCCTGCATGACACCGACCGCAGTGGCTGGTGGCAGCTGCTGGCCATCGTGCCGCTGATTGGCTGGATCGTGCTGATCGTGTTCTGGGTGCAGGAGTCGCGTCCGAATCGTTACGATTCGGCGAAGGCGTATGCCTGAACAGGTTGAAGGAGCAGGGACGTGGGAAAGCGCGCCGACCCGTGAGGACTCAGGGTAGCGTCGCCTGGGAACTGCAGATGCGGCAAGACTGCGGGGTCTGCAGCATCGCTCAGTGGAAGAACATGGGGGCCATGCCGTTCAGGGCATCGGTTTCCACCACCAGCCAGGTGGCGATGCTGATCAGTCCGACGTGGAGCGCGGTCCAGGTGGCGGGGAAGATGCGGATCATGATGAACCTCCAGGGTATGCCGGTTTGGGGAGAATATGCCTCCATCATAGGTCGGCTGCTGTCTAGCAACTATCGGCGGGCAATCCGCCGAGTTGTAGGAAAACACCTTGTCGCTCTGTCTGAGCTCGTGTCGAAAGCTCTGGTGCGCCTCCTACGGTAACTGTAGGTTGCGTCCTATACCGGCCCAGTTCGGCCCATTTTAAAGTTGGGTCATCATGACCCGACACGAACCCAAACTCCTGCACAAAGGCCTGCTTGCGGTGCGCCGCAACACCATCCGCCGGCTCCTGAATACCGTCTTCGGTATCGAACAGCTGCGCGACGGCCAGCAACGCGTGATCGACAGCGTCCTCGACGGCAAGGACACGCTGGCGATCATGCCTACCGGCAGCGGAAAATCGCTGTGCTACCAGATCCCCGCCCGCATCCTCGAAGGGATGACCATCGTCGTCTCCCCGCTTATCTCCCTGATGAAGGACCAGCTCGAAAAGTTGGACGAGATGGGCATCCGCGCGGTGCAGGTCAACAGCAGCCTGTCCGCGGAAGAGGAGCGCGTGGCGCTGGCCGCGATCCGCGAGAACCGCTGCGAGATCGTGTTCTGCACGCCCGAACGCCTGGTGATGACGGAGTTCGTCGAGGTGCTGAAGCACGTGAAGATCGCCCTGGTGGTGATCGACGAAGCCCACTGCATCTCGCAATGGGGTCACGACTTCCGTCCGGCTTACCTCGATATGGCCGGCGCGATCGACGCCCTGGACCAGCCGCCGGTGCTGGCCCTGACCGCCACCGCCACCGAGGACGTGGTCGAGGATATCGGCCGCCAGCTCGGCCGCCCGCGCATGAAGGTCATCAATACCGGCATCTACCGCCCGAACCTGCACTACCGCGTGCTGCAGGTGACGAATCCGGACGAGAAGCTCTCGGCCGCCTTGCGCCTGGTCCGCGAGACCGAAGGCAAGGGCATCGTCTATGCCGCCACCGTGAAGATGGCCGAAGAGATGTACCACTTGCTGCAGGAGCAGGGCGAGTCCGCCACCATCTACCACGGCAAATTACCGTCCGCCGAGCGCAAGTCCAACCAGGACCTGTTCATGGACGACGAACGGCGCGTGATGGTGGCTACCAACGCCTTCGGCATGGGCATCGACAAGCCGGACACGCGCTTCGTCATCCACCTGCAGATTCCCGCCAACCTGGAAGCCTATTACCAGGAATCCGGACGCGCCGGGCGGGACGGCAAGGATGCCGAATGCACGCTGCTGTTCCTGCAGGACGACAAGCGGGTGCAGCAGTTCTTCCTGGTGAAGCACTACCCGACGGCCGACGAGATCCGCGCCGTCTACGAAGCCGTGCGCGAACTGGCGGACAACGAGACCGCGACCCCGGAGCGCGTCGACGACGTCGCCGGCGAGCTGGCCGGGCCGCACCTGAAGGTCTGCCTCAAGCTGCTGAAGGATGCGAAACTGCTGCGCCAGTCGCGCAAGCTGGCCTACAACGTGACCGCCCATGCGCCGAAGGACAGCCTGTTCGCCGCCATGGCCGAGGTCTACCGCCAGAAGCAGGAGCGCGACAAGGAGGCGCTGGAGCAGATGGTCGGCTATGCCGTCAGCGGCTTCTGCCGCTGGAAGCTGCTGCTGGATTACTTCGGCGACGAGGTAGAAGGCTTCGAGAAGTGCTGCCGCTGCGACAACTGCCTGAACCCGCCGGCGGCCGTGCTCACGGAAGAGATCGAAATCCGCGACGACGAATTCGACCGCGAGCCGGAACCGGAGCCCGATCCCTCGTCCATCTTCGAAGCAGGCCTCCGCGTGAAGGTGCCGAAGTACGGGGAGGGTGTGGTGCTGGCCGCGGTTGGAGAGCAGGTGACGATCGAATTCCCGGACGGCGAACAGCGGTCTTTCGTGAAGGATTTCGTCGAACACATACACTAGCCCGAGAAAGGATCACATGACGGACATGGTCGTCGTAAGGAAGGAGGGCCTGTACTGCGTACCAGGCGATTTCTACATCGACCCCTGGCGGCCGGTGGACCGCGCCGTCATCACCCATGCACACGGCGACCATGCGCGCTGGGGGCACAAGCACTACCTGGCATCCGGCCAGAGCGTAAACATCCTGAAGTCGCGCCTGGGCGCCGACATCGATATCGACGGCCTGGCCTACGGCGAACGCATCGTGCACAAGGGTGTGACGGTCTCGCTGCACCCAGCCGGCCACGTGCTGGGGTCCGCCCAGGTGCGCATGGAACACGAAGGCGAGGTCTGGGTCGCGTCCGGCGACTACAAGGTCGAACCAGATAAAACCTGCGTGTCGTTCGAAGCCGTGCGCTGCCATACCTTCATCACCGAATCCACCTTCGGCCTGCCGATCTACCGCTGGGACCCGCAGCAGGAAGTCTTCGACGAGATCAACCGCTGGTGGCGCCGCAACGCGGAGGAAGGCCGCACCAGCGTGCTGTACGCCTATGCCTTCGGCAAGGCCCAGCGCGTGCTGTCCGGCCTGGATACCTCGATCGGGCCCATCGTCTGCCATGGCGCGGTCGAGCCGCTGAACCGCGTCTACCGCGAGGGCGGCATTGCCTTGCCGGATACCCAGCTGGTCAGCGAGACCGGCAAGGAGGAGATGAAGCGCGCCCTGGTGCTGGCGCCGCCATCGGCCGCCGGCTCGACCTGGACCCGCCGCTTCGGCGACTATTCCGATGCCTTTGCCAGCGGCTGGATGCTGCTGCGCGGGGCGCGCCGGCGGCGCGGCGTCGACCGCGGCTTCGTGCTGTCCGACCATGCCGACTGGCCTGGTCTGTTGAGCGCCATCGAAGCCACCGGCGCGCAGCAGGTGGTGGTCACCCATGGCTCGATTCCGGTGATGGTGCGCTGGCTGTGCCAGATCGGGCTGGATGCGAAGGCCTTCGATACGGAGTTCGGTGACGATGAGGCGACCGACGTCGCGTCATCGAACGACGAAGCCAGCGGCTCGGCAGCGCCGGAGGAGGGCGAGAAGGAGACCAAGGATGCGTGAATTCGCCCGCCTCTACGCCGACCTCGACGAGACCACCGCCACCAACCGCAAGCTCGAGGCCCTGCAGGACTACTTCGAGCACGCCGCGCCCGAGAACGCCGCCTGGGCCGTCTACTTCCTGGCCGGCGGCAAGCCGCGCCAGGCGGTGCCGACCAAGGTGCTGCGCGAGGCGGCCATCGCCTACGCCGGCCTGGACGAGTGGCTGTTCGAGGAATGCCATGCGGCGGTCGGCGACACGGCCGAGACCATTGCCCACATCCTGCCGGCGCCGAAGCGCCATAGCGACGTCGGCCTGGCCGTGTGGATGGAAGAGCGCATCGGCCCGCTGCGCGGCGCCGACCCCGGCTTCATCCGCGAGAAGCTGTTCGAATACTGGGACGAGCTGACCTGGCGGGAGCGCTTCCTGTTCGTCAAATTGATCGGTGGCGGTTTCCGGGTCGGCGTATCGAAGCTGCTGGTGACGCGCGCCCTGGCCGCCATCGCCGCCGTCGACGCCAAGCTGATCGCCCAGCGCCTGATGGGCTGGACCGACGGCCGCGTGCGCCCGACCGCGACCGGTTTCCTGCAGCTGATCGCGGCCCAGTCCGAGGACGAGCACAAGCTGCGCGGCGGCCAGCCCTATCCCTTCTTCCTGGCGCACCAGTTGCAGGGCGAGCCGAGCGAACTGGGCGACATGGCCGATTGGCAGGTCGAGTGGAAGTACGACGGCATCCGCGCCCAGCTGGTGCGGCGCGGCGGCCAGAACTACCTGTGGTCGCGCGGCGAGGACCTGATTACCGAACGCTTCCCGGAGCTGGCCGCATTGGGCCTGCCGGATGGGACAGTGGTCGACGGCGAGGTGCTGATCTGGACCGGTGGCGACGCGCCGGCGCCGTTTGCCGACCTGCAGAAGCGCATCGGGCGCAAGACCTTGAGCAGCAAGTTGCTGGCGGAGCTGCCGGCGGTGCTGCTGGCCTACGATCTGCTGGAACTGGACGGTGTCGACCTGCGCAGCCTGCCCCAGCACGAGCGGCGCGCATTGCTGGAGACCCTGGTGACCGGCGTCGCCAAACCGCAGCTGCGCATCTCGCCGCTGGTGACGGCCGATACCTGGGACGACCTGGCCGGCCTGCGCGAAGAGTCGCGCGCCCGCGGCGTCGAAGGCATGATGCTGAAGGCGAGGAATGCCCGGTACGGCGTGGGCCGCACCAAGGACGTCGGTACGTGGTGGAAGTGGAAGATCGATCCCTATGCCGTCGACGCCGTGCTGATCTACGCCCAGCCGGGCAGCGGCCGCCGTGCATCCCTCTATACCGACTACACCTTCGCCGTGTGGGACGGGGAGGGCGAGCAGCGCCGGCTGGTGCCCTTCGCGAAAGCCTATTCCGGGCTGACCGATGCCGAGATCCGCCAGGTCGACGCCACCATCCGCCGCACCACGGTCGAGAAGTTCGGGCCGGTGCGTTCCGTCAAGCCGACCATGGTGTTCGAGCTGGGCTTCGAAGGCATCGCGCTGTCGCCGCGCCACAAGGCGGGCATCGCGGTGCGCTTCCCGCGCATCCTGCGCCGGCGGGACGACAAGGCGGTCGAAGAGGCGGATACCCTCGATACGCTCAAGGGGCTGCTGCAAGCAGCGTCGCCATGAGCAAGTCGCAGGCAGAGCAGGCCGTCGATGCCTGGTTCGCGGCGCGCGGCTGGAAGGTTTTCCCCTTCCAGCGCGCGGTATGGAAGGCCGCGCTGGCCGGCCAGTCCGGCCTGCTGCACGCGAACACGGGCGCCGGCAAGACCTATGCCGTGTGGTTCGCCGCCATGTTGCGCGGGGCGAAGCGCTCGCGCCGCGACCGCACTGGCCTGCGCGTATTGTGGATCACGCCGATGCGCGCGCTGGCGGCCGATACCCAGCGCTCGCTGGAAATCTCCGCCGCCGAGCTGGGCGCGGCCAGCCCGGAAGCGATCGGCGCCTGGACCCTGGGCGCGCGCACCGGCGACACCGGCTCCGCCGAGCGCGCGCGTCAATCGAAGAGCCTGCCCGGCGCCCTGATCACGACGCCGGAATCGCTGTCGCTGCTGCTCTCGCACGCGGCCGCGCGCGAGCAGTTCAAGCACCTCGACATGATCATCATCGACGAGTGGCACGAACTGATGGGCAGCAAGCGCGGGGTGCAGGTGCAGCTGGCGCTGGCGCGGCTGCGGCGATGGAATCCGGAACTGGTCGTGTGGGGCCTGTCGGCGACCATGGGCAACCTGCAGGAGGCGCGCCATGTGCTGCTGGGGACCGATGCGGACGAGGCGGCGGGGGTGCTCGTGGAGGGCGACCTGAAAAAACAGATCGTGGTCGACTGCCTGATCCCGGAAAACGTCTCGCGCTTTCCCTGGGGCGGCCACCTGGGCCTGCAAATGCTGCAGCCAGTGATTGACGAGATCGAGAAGCACGAGGCCACGCTGGTCTTCACCAACACCCGCTCGCAGTCCGAGGTGTGGTACCAGAACCTGATCGAGGCCCGTCCCGACTGGGCCGGCCTGGTGGCGCTGCACCACGGTTCGCTCGACCGCGAGGTCAGGGAATGGGTCGAGGGCGGCCTTAAACGCGGCGAGCTGAAGGCCGTGGTCTGCACCGCCAGCCTGGACCTGGGTGTGGACTTCCTGCCGGTCGAACGCGTGCTGCAGATCGGCAGCGCCAAGGGCATCGCACGGCTGCTGCAGCGGGCCGGGCGCAGCGGCCACGCGCCGGGGCGGATCTCGCGCGTCACCCTGGTGCCGACCAACAGCCTGGAGCTGCTGGAAGCGGCCGGTGCAAAGCGCGCCGTCGCCACCCGCCGCATCGAGGCCAGGCTGGTGCCCAACAAGCCCTTCGACGTGCTGGTGCAGCACCTGGTGACGGTGGCGCTGGGCGGCGGTTTCCGCTCCGACGAGCTGTACGAGGAAGTGACGAGCGCGTGGTCCTACCGCAAGCTCACGAAGGAAGAGTGGCAGTGGGCGCTGGACTTCGTCGCGCATGGCGGTGCGAGCCTGTCGGTGTATCCCGAGTATCGGCGCGTGCTGCCGGACGAGGAGGGCGTCTACCGGGTGCCCGACGCCACCATCGGCCGCCGCCACCGGATGAGCATCGGCACCATCGTCTCGGATGCGCAGATGCAGGTGAAGTACATGAGCGGCGGACGGATCGGCAGCGTCGAGGAATCCTTCATCGGACGCCTGAAGCCGGGTGACCACTTCCTGTTCAGCGGCCGCATCCTGGAACTGGTGCGGGTGCACGAGATGACGGCCTACGTGAAGCGCAGCACGAGCACGAAAGGTGCCATCAGCCGCTGGAACGGCACCAAGATGCCGCTCAGTTCCGAGCTGGCACACGCCGCGCTGGAAGAGCTGCGCCTGGCCGCCGGGGGCACTTACGAAGGCCCGGAGATGCGGGCGCTGCGGCCGCTGCTGGAAATCCAGCAACGCTGGTCGGCCCTGCCCAGCAGCGACGTGCTGGTGGTCGAGAGCATGAAAAGCAGGGAAGGATTCCACTTGTTCGTGTACGCCTTTGCCGGGCGCTCCGTGCACACGGGGCTGGCCTCGCTGCTGGCCTTCCGCGTCGGGCGCATGAGGCCGTCGACCTTCTCGGTGGCCGTCAACGACTACGGTTTCGAATTGCTGTCGCCGGAGCCGGTCGACTGGGCCGGCATGTTTGCGGCGGAGACCGGCGCGGGTGTCGGCCTGTTCGATACCGGCCGCCTGCTGGAAGACGTGCTGGAATCCCTGAACGCGACCCAGCTGTCGCAGCAGCGCTTCCGCGAAGTGGCGCGCATCGCCGGCCTGGTGTTCCAGGGTTATCCGGGTCAGCATAAATCGATGCGCCAGGTGCAGGCCTCGTCCTCGCTGTTCTTCGAAGTCTTCCGCAAGCACGACAGCGCCAACCTGCTGCTGACCCAGGCCGAGCGCGAGGTGCTCGAGCAGGAACTCGAGCTGACCCGCCTGCGCGACACACTGCTCGAACTGCACGCGCGCCGCATCGCTTTCCATGAAGTCAAACGCGCCACGCCATTCGGCTTCCCGCTGATGGTGGAGCGCTTTCGCGAAAAGGTCTCGACCGAGAAGCTGTCCGATCGCGTGGCGCGCATGGTGCGCGAACTGGAAAAGGCGGCCGCGGCATGAATGCGACGCCGATAGCGGGCGCGCTGGCGCTCGAGTTGAAAGGCGAGCAGCTGGTCCTGCTGGCCCAGAAGGCCGCGTTCTGGCCGCGCGAGCGCATGCTGATCATCGCCGACATCCACTTCGGCAAGGCTGCGGCATTCCGCTCCCTGGGCATCCCGGTGCCGCGCGGGACCACCAGCGAGAACCTGCATGCCCTCGACGAGCTGGTCGAACTGACCGGCGCCCGGCACGTGCTCTTCCTCGGCGACTTCCTGCATGCGCGCGCGGCCCACGCGGCCAGTACGCAGGCGGCGATGCTGGCCTGGCGCCGCCGCCGTTGCGAACTGGTGCTGACCCTGGTGCGGGGCAACCACGACAGGCATGCCGGCGATCCAGCCACCCAGCTCGGCATCGACCTCGTCGACGAACCTTATACCGTCGGGCCGTTCTCCTTCTGCCACCATCCCGACATCGATGCGCCCGGCTATGTGCTGGCCGGCCACGTGCATCCGGTGTATGTGCTGACGACGCGTTTCGATGCCCTGCGCCTGCCCTGTTTTATCGCCGGGCCGCGCCGCATGATTCTTCCTTCCTTTGGGGCATTTACCGGCGGGCATGCGATGCGTCCGGCGCCGGATGAGCGTGTCTGGGTCAGCTCAGGCGAGGCCGTGCACAGCGTTCGTTAGCGCACCGAGCCACTGTCGCGTGCGGCGTAAGCTGGCCATATTGATAATTTGCGCGCTGGAGGACATCATGGCAACAACCCGACAGACACTGGCCGCGGCAGTGGTTGCCGCGCTCCCTCTTTTCACGGCCGCGGTACCGGTTCCCGTGCAGGCCCAGGACCATCCGCGGGCCCGCGCGATGGAGCCGCGCATCGAAGGCTTCAACGTCAACGAGCTGCGCCGCATCGAGCCTGGCGCCGAGCTGAACTTCGAGGTCTACGGCACGCCGGGCGGCAGCGCCACCGTGCGCATCGACGGCGCCACCCGCAACCTGAACCTGACCGAAACCCGCCCCGGCACCTACCAGGGCACCTACACGATCGGCGTGCACGACCGCATCCGTCCGGACAGCTCGATCACCGCCAACCTGCGCGTGAACGGCATGGTCAGGACCCAGGCGCTGGCCGCGACCATCGTGCGCGTGCCGGACCGTGTGTCTCCCGGCGACCGCGAGATGGCGGCGGCCCCTGTGGTCCGCACCTTCGACGTGCGCGGCAGCGACGACCTCGGGCCCGGCAACGAGCTGAAGTTCACCGTGGTCGGCACCCCGGGCGCCAAGGTCGAGGTCCAGATCGCCGGCACCAAGGGCATCTTCACCCTGCCAGAAGTGCGTCCGGGCGAGTACGCCGGCCTGTACACGATCCGCCGCGGCGACAATATCGCGCCAGACGCATCCGTGACCGCGACCATCCGCGCCAACGGCCGCTACTCGACCGCGACCCTGGGCCAGCCGCTGCTGGCCGGCGGCCGCATCCGCGACGACCGCATGGACGACCGCCGCGAGGATCGCCGCTCCGGCGACAGCCAGCGCGTGGCGCGCTACTGCACCAATTGCGCGACGGTGGAATCGGTGAACGTGATCCAGGGCGAAGCCGGCGCGGCCGGCACCCTGGGCGGCGCCGCGGTCGGTGGCCTGCTGGGCAACCAGGTCGGCAGCGGCAGCGGACGCACGGCGGCGACGGTGGCCGGCGCGGTCGGCGGTGCGATCGCCGGACGGGCGGTCGAGCGCAATGCCCGCGCCCCGCGCTACGAGGTGGTGGTGCGCTACGAAAACGGCGCGACCCAGTCTATCCGCTACGATAACGACCCGGGCTTCCGCGCCGGCGAGCAGGTGCGTGTGACGGATGGCGTGCTGACGCGGGATTGATCGCACTCACGCCGGAAACGACAAAGCCGGCTCCGCGTGAGCCGGCTTTTTTTCGGCGGGATTGCCAGGGCTTCAGACCGCGGCCAGCACCTGGCCGTCGCCCGAGGATTCGGCGTCCGCCTTGTGCTTGGCATTCTGCTTGGCGCGCGAGCGCGAGGGCGGCAGGCGGCGCAGGGTCTTGAGCGCTTCCGGATCCTTGATGCCGATGGTGCGCTGGTCCACGGTGATCAGGCCGATCTCGTTGAAGGCCGACAGCGTACGGCTGACGGTTTCGAGGGTGAGGCCGAGATAGCTGCCGATCTCGTGGCGCGTCATGCGCAGGTTGAACAGTTTGCTCGAATAGCCCATCGCGGCAAAGCGTTCGGCCAGCGAGATCAGGAAGCGGGCCACCCGCGCTTCCGCCGACAGCGCGCCGAGCATGCCGATCATGGCCTGTTCGCGCACCAGTTCGCGGCTCATCACCCCGTACATCAGGTTCTCGAGCTCGGCATGTACTCTCCCCAGGGCCGTGAGTTTCTTGAACGGGACGAGGATCAGGTCGCAGTCCGACAGGGCGACCGCTTCCGACGCGTAATGGCGCGTGTGGATGCCGTCGACGCCGAGCATGTCGCCCTTCATGGGGAAGCTCAGCACTTGTTCGTTGCCGAATTCGTCGATCAGCACTGTTTTCAGGAAGCCGGAATTGACGATGTAGAGGGTGTCGAAGGCCTGGCCGATCGTGTGGACACGCTGGCCAGTCTTGAACTGTACGTGCTGGAACAGGAGTTCTTCTGAATTCATCGATACGGCGGCCGGGATATGGAGCAGGTCGCAGACCTCTTTCAGGTTGGACCACAGGCGACCCTGGCGTTGGCGCCCGGCCTCCATCTGTGATGAGTGCAGGGTCGATGGGGAGGGGTTGCGTTGTTCTGACATTGGCTGGGACTGCATACTCATCTCCAGGTTTATGAAACACTGTTTCAGGCGGCTCAATGCGGAGAATGGACCGCAAGCAAGTCGAAACGCTGGAAGTCAGTATGCCAACACGAGTTCGGCATTCATATCAGCAACGGCTGAATGTGTAGGTAGGAAGGGGAGTCAGTCTGTAGGAAATTTCTTACTGCCTGACTGCGGTTCCGAGTGGAGGAGGGGTAAAAAGGGCATGAGGAAGAGCACGTCTCATGCGCGCCACGCGGACGGTGACGGGCACCAATGGCGTGGCCAGTGGGTCAAAAAGTGGTTCAGTCGGCGCTCAGGCCCTCATGGGCGCCAGCAGGCGGTGCGCGACCGCGTACTGCACCATCTCGGACAGCGAGGTCATGCCCATCTTCTGCATGATCCGGGTCTTGTGGGTGCTGACCGTCTTCACGGACAGGTGCAGGTTGTTGGCGATCTCGGTGATCGACTTGCCGCCGACGAGCAGGGAAAACACCTCGAATTCGCGGTCCGAGAGCTGCTTGTGCAGCAGCTGCTCGTTCGGCGCCATGATGTTCAGCGCCAGCTGCTCGGCCACTTCGGTACTGATATAAGGGCGGCCCGAAGCGACCTTGCGGATCGCGCCGACCAGCTGGGTGCCGGCGCTTTCCTTGGTCAGGTAGCCCTGGGCGCCGGCGCGGATCGCGCGCACCGCATACTGTTCTTCCTCGTGCATGGTGAGGATCAGGATGGCCAGCTTGGGCGCCTCGCTGCGCACCTGGCGGATCAGGTCGACGCCGCTGCGTCCCGGCATCGACAGGTCCAGCAGCAACAGGTCGAAGCCGCCCTGGCGCACCAGCGACAGGACTTCGAAACCGTTGATGGCCTCGCCGACGATCTCGATATCGAGCGCGCCGTCGAGGATGCGCTTGAGGCCTTCGCGCATGATGGTATGGTCGTCAGCGATGACTATGCGGATCATGGGGCTTTCCTGTGAGTGCAATACGGATGCGGTTGCCACGCTACCACATTGCAAGATAACAAACAGTATTATTTTTGGAATAAGTCCATTCCCTGGGGAGATGGCTCAGGTGCCCGGCTCGCGGATCAGGCGGTGTACCAGTACCGGCTTGCTGGTCTGGGACAGAACCTTGTTTGTTACGCTGCCCAGCAGCAACTGGCCCCAGCCGCTGCGGCCGTGCGAACCCATGAAGATCAGGTCGCAGTGTTGTTGTTCTGCCACGTCGACGATCTTCAACGCGGCCGAGTCCGAGAACGCGGTCATGCAGGAGTGCTTCAGCCCGCAGGTATCGCACGAGCGCATGATCTTGCCCATGTATTCCTCGCCCATGCGCCGCATCTGCGCGATGTATTCCTCTTCGCTGGGGTAGGACGGCGGGATGATTTCGACATACACGGGGTACTGGTACTCGGGCGCGACGAACAGCGCCAGCACTTCGGCGCCCATCTGTTGCGCGAACTGTACGCCGGCGCAGGCGGTGTGCTGGGACACCGCGGAACCGTCGGTGGTGATCAGAATTTTCTGGTACATGGTGAGTCCTCCCTCACGTCACGTTACCTCTATATTGTAGTCCTCGTTTTCATCCTTAGCAGATGGTAAATGCTTGATCTTGCTCAGCGATATGTTCGCTTGCCTGCGCGAAAACAACGAATGCCACAAAAGGACGTGCGATAAAAAAATACAACACTTGCTTTGTGAAAATATTCAGAAACTGGTGGAAATAATTGTCGCGGAACTAAGTTTACGATCCCAATCGACAACGGTCCCTGTTCCGAGATTTACCTACGGCAACCACACTGCTACACTCGTGCAATACCCCAGACCGTCAGTATCGACGGCAGCAAGCACAGTACAGATCATCGCGACATTTACACATTATGGAGAAGCAGGGACTATGACCGACGCCGCTGACGATTTCGACGCATTATTCGAGGAAGTGGCAGCGCAACGAGCCAGCGCGCCCGCTCCCGCACCGGCTCCGGCGCCCGAACCGGCCGCCGGCGGCGACAGTGGGGACGACGACGACCTCGAGGCCCTGTTCGACCAGGTCGCCTCGAGCTCCGCGCCGGCCGCCGCGCCCCCCGTGGCCGCAGCCGCCGCAAGCGCGGCGACCGGCCATGAAGGCGCCGACGACCCGGACGGCCAGGTGATGTACGCCCGTCTCGGCAGCATCGTGCGCATCATGCACGACTCGCTGCGCGAGCTCGGCTACGACAAGGCGCTCACCGAGGCTTCGTCCCAGATCGTCGACGCCCAGGACCGCCTGGAATATGTCGCGAGCCTGACCGAGCAGGCCGCCAACAAGGTGCTGAACACCCTGGACGACGGCATGCCGGCCCAGGACCAGCTGTCCAAGCAGGCCAAGGACATGGAAGGCCGCTGGGCCGACCTGTTCGCGGGCAAGCTGTCGATCGAGCAGTTCAAGGCGCTGGCCGGCGATTCGCGCGGCTTCGCCCAGGCGGTGTCGGAAGCCACCGAGGCCGAGAAGGCGCGCCTGCTCGAGATCATGATGGCGCAGGACTTCCAGGACATCACCGGCCAGCTGATCAAGAAGGTGGTCAAGATCACGCAGACCGTCGAGAACGAGCTGGCGCAGCTGCTGCGCGACAGCGCGCCGGCCGACGTCAAGGAAAAGCTGGCGCAGAAGCAGGCCGCCCAGGAACAGGAAAAGCCCGCGGAACTGATGCAGGGTCCGTCGGTGCCGTCCGCCGCGCTGGACCAGGATAGTGTCGATGATCTTCTTGCCGATCTGGGATTCTAATGGATGAGATGCTCAAGGATTTCGTCGTCGAGGCGCTGGATCTGTCGACCAACGTCGAAGAGCACCTGCTCCTCCTCGAACGCGATCCGGATAACAAGGAAACGCTGAACGCGGTGTTCCGTTCGTTCCACACCATCAAGGGTGGCGCGGGCTTCATGGGACTGCCCGCGCTGGTGACTGCCTGCCACCTGACCGAGAACCTGTTCGACGCGCTGCGCACCGGCGCCGCGCCGGTCACGCCGTCGGCCATCGAGGCGTCGCTGCAGGCATCGGGCTTCGTCGCCGACCAGCTCAACGACCTGAACAACGGCACGCCGCCGGAAAAGCTGGCCTCGATGCCGGCCGACCTCGAGCGCATGCTGAAGGATGCGATCGCCGGCATGGATGCGCCGAAGGCCGCGCCGGCGCCGGCCGCAGCCCCGGTGGTGGCCGCCGCGCCGGCAGCCGCCGCCGCGATCGGCGAGGACGGCCTGGACTGGGAAGCCATGTACATGGCGGTCGTGCCGCCGGGCACCTGCACCCCGGCTGCGGGCCAGGAATCGGCGCCGGCCGCCGCAAACGCGGTGGCGGTGGCGGCTCCGGCAGCCGCGGCCGAAGCCGCCCCGGCCAAGTCCGGCTGGGACGGCATCGAGCGCCGTGGCGGCGACAAGCCGGCGCAAAACGCCGCCGCCAAGGCCGACGAAAGCATCCGTATCGACGCGGTCAAGCTGGACGCGCTGCTGGAAGTGGCGGGCGAATCGGTGCAGGCCGCGAACCAGGCCGCCGTGCTGCTCGAGCGCCTGTCGCAGTTCAAGTTCGAAGGCCAGGCCGCCACGCTGATGGCGACCCTGACCGAGACCCTGGAGCGCGCCTCGCGCTATTCGGCCGAGCTGCAGCGCGCAACGCTGGCGACCCGCATGCAGCCGGTGGGCCGCCTGTTCCAGAAGTTCCCGCGCCTGGTACGCGAGCTGGCCAAGGACCTGGGCAAGGAAGTCGAGCTGACCATCGAAGGCGCCGAGACCGAAGTCGACCGCGTGGTGGTGGACAGCCTCTACGATCCGCTGGTGCACATGCTGCGCAATGCGCTGGACCATGGCGTCGAAGGTCCGGAAGACCGCGTCGCCTCGGGCAAGCCGGCCAAGGCCTACATCCTGCTGAAAGCCTGGCAGGAAGCCAACAGCGTCATGATTGTGCTGCAGGACGACGGCCGCGGCATGGATCCGTCCAAGCTGCGCAAGAAGGCGATGGAGAAGGGCCTGATCACCGAGCACCAGGCGACTTCGGACGACGAGGCCTACCAGCTGGTGTTCCTGCCGGGCTTCTCGACCAAGGAAGTGGCGTCGTCGGTGTCGGGCCGCGGCGTCGGCATGGACGTGGTCAAGACCGCGGTCGAGAAGAACCGCGGCGCGATCCGCATCGATTCCAGGCTCGGCGCCGGCACGAAATTTTCGATCCGCCTGCCGATCGAACTGTCGATCGTGCCGACCATGCTGGTGTCGACCTCGGGCGCCCAGCTGGCCCTGCCGATGGCGGTGGTCGAGCGCGTGGTCGAGCTGCCGGAGACCTTCATGCAGGTCGGCGGCGCCCCGGTGCTGAAGGACCAGGGCCGTCCCCTGCCGGTGCGCTCGCTGGCGGCCTCGCTGGGCTACGAGGAGTGCTCGGAGCGCGTCGGCATCGTCATCAACGCGCCCCAGCCCTACATCATCGCGGTGGAAGCGGTGGACGGCACGGCCGACCTGGTGATCAAGCCGATGACGGCCCTGCACGTCGAGGGCATCACCGGTACCGCGCGCTCCGCCGAGGGTTCGCTGGTGCTGGTCGTGGGCCTGTCCTTCCTGATGGACGGCTGCCGTTCCAGCGTGCGCCTGGCTGCATAAAAGCAACACGAAAACAAAGCCAAGAAAAGCCTGCGCATACTCTGCGCAGGCTTTTTTTATTTGCAAACATGCTATTTGCTGCAAATAAAATTTGCATGCGGATGAGTCGGTTGAAATAATCTTGCTGGTGCCCGGGCTGACGCACTGCACAAATATGGCATAATCAAAGACCATGCCCGCATAAGGCGGTTGTTCAAGTGGATAGGTAGCGATTGAAATCATGTTAAAGACGCTCTACGACAAACTCTGGGATTCGCACGTCGTGCGTGCCGACGCGGACGGCACCACCGTGCTCTATATCGACCGTCATCTGGTTCACGAAGTGACCAGCCCGCAAGCCTTCGAAGGCCTGCGCGTGGCGGATCGCCCGCTATGGCGCACCTCCGCCAACCTTGCCGTAGCCGACCATAACGTGCCGACCACCGACCGCAGCCACGGCATCGCGGACCCGACCTCGCGCCTGCAGGTCGAGACCCTCGACAGCAATGCGAAGGCCTTCGGCGTCACCTACTTCAACATGAACGACAAGCGCCAGGGCATCGTCCACGTGATCGGCCCGGAGCAGGGCGCCACGCTGCCCGGCATGACCGTGGTCTGCGGCGACTCGCACACCTCGACCCACGGCGCCTTCGGCTGCCTGGCGCACGGCATCGGCACCTCCGAAGTCGAACACGTGATGGCCACGCAGACCCTGCTGGCGAAGAAGTCGAAGTCCATGCTGGTGCAGGTCGACGGCGTGCTGCCGGCCGGCGTCACCGCCAAGGACATCGTGCTGGCCGTGATCGGCAAGATCGGCACCGCCGGCGGCACCGGCTATGCGATCGAGTTCGCCGGCTCGACCATCCGCTCGCTGTCGATGGAAGGCCGGATGACGGTCTGTAACATGGCGATCGAAGCGGGCGCGCGCGCCGGCATGGTGGCGGTCGACGACACCACCATCGACTACGTCAAGGGCCGCCCGTTCGCGCCCGTCGGCCCGCAGTGGGAACAGGCGGTCGCCTACTGGCGCACCCTGCACACCGACCCGGGCGCGAAGTTCGACATGGTCGTGACCCTCAACGCGGCCGAGATCCGCCCGCAGGTCACCTGGGGCACCTCGCCCGAGATGGTCACGACGGTCGACGGCCGCGTGCCCGATCCGGACAAGGAACGCGATCCGGTCAAGCGCGACGCGATGGAAAAGGCGCTGGTCTACATGGACCTCAAGCCGAATACGCCGATCGAAGACATCCGCATCGACAAGGTGTTCATCGGTTCCTGCACCAACTCGCGCATCGAGGACCTGCGCGCCGCCGCCGCCGTCGTGCGCGGCCGCCAGCGCGCCTCCAACGTCAAGCTGGCGATGGTGGTGCCGGGTTCCGGCCTGGTGAAGGAACAGGCCGAGCGCGAAGGCCTCGACAAGATCTTCAAGGCCGCCGGCTTCGAATGGCGTGAGCCGGGCTGCTCGATGTGCCTGGCCATGAACGCCGACCGCCTCGATCCGGGCGAGCGCTGCGCCTCGACCTCGAACCGCAACTTCGAAGGACGGCAAGGGCAGGGCGGACGTACCCACCTGGTGTCGCCGGCGATGGCGGCGGCGGCGGGGATTGCCGGCCACTTCGTCGACGTGCGCAAGACCTGATAATCGGGGTCAGTTGCTGACCCCAGGCGCCATAAGCGCCGCAAACGAACCGTAATCAAACCCGCCGGGGTCGATCATCCTGGCTGGATCATGACCATCAATCTAGGGATACCATGAAAAAAGTACTCGCTCTCGCACTCATCGCATTCGTTGTCACTGGCTGCAATACCATCTCAGGCGTCGGCAAGGACGTGCAGAAGGTTGGCCAGGTGATTACTGGCGCGGGCGGAAAATAATTTTGATAGGCATACGCCGCGAACTTCGGGGTCAGAGCCCTCTTAAAGGCAACACCGGGCTCTGACCCCTGCGGCACTGACTCCTGCGATCATGGAAAAATTTATCGTACAAGAAGGACTGGTGGCGCCGCTCGACCGCGCCAACGTCGACACCGACGCCATCATCCCCAAGCAGTTCCTCAAGTCGATCCGCCGCACCGGCTTCGGCCCCAACCTGTTCGACGAGTGGCGTTACCTGGACCATGGCGAGCCGGGCATGGACAATTCGACGCGTCCGCTGAATCCAGACTTCGTGCTGAACCAGCCGCGCTACCAGGGTGCCTCCATCCTGCTGGCCCGCAAGAACTTCGGCTGCGGCTCCTCGCGCGAGCATGCGCCGTGGGCCTTGCAGCAGTTCGGCTTCCGCGCCATCGTTGCACCGAGCTTCGCCGACATCTTCTTCAACAACTGCTACAAGAGCGGCCTGCTGCCGATCGTGCTGAACGAACAGCAGGTCGACCACCTGTTCAATGAGGTGAAGGCCTTCCCCGGCTTCAAGCTGGTGGTCGACCTCGAGCAGCAGGTGATCCGCACGCCGGACGGCAAGCTGGCCTTCGAGTTCGCGATCGACGAGTTCCGCAAGTACTGCCTGCTGAACGGCCTGGACGACATCGGCCTGACCCTGCGCCACGCCGACGAGATCCGCGCTTTCGAGGAGCGCCATCTGCGCGCCCAGCCCTGGCTCGCCAACACGATCTAAGCAAGGAATCACATGAAGATTGCAATCCTGCCGGGCGACGGCATCGGTCCCGAGATCACGGCCCAGGCGGTCAAGGTCCTGAACGCGCTGGACGAGCGCTTCGAGCTGGAAAGCGCGGAAGTCGGCGGCGCCGGCTACGCGGCCCACGGCCATCCGCTGCCGCCCGCCACCCTGGCGCTCGCCAAGGCCGCCGACGCGGTGCTGTTCGGCGCCGTCGGCGACTACAAGTACGACAGCCTGGAGCGCGCGCTGCGTCCGGAACAGGCCATCCTCGGCCTGCGCAAGGAACTCGGCCTGTTCGCCAACCTGCGTCCGGCGATCCTGTATCCGGAACTGGCGGGCGCCTCGACCCTGAAGCCGGAAGTCGTGTCCGGCCTGGACATCCTGATCATCCGCGAGCTGACCGGCGACATCTACTTCGGCAAGCCGCGCGGCGTGCGCGAGTGCCCGGACGGTCCCTTCGCGGGCCAGCGCGAAGGCTTCGACACCATGCGCTATGCGGAAGGCGAGATCCGCCGCATCGCCCACGTCGCCTTCCAGGCCGCCCGCAAGCGCGGCTCGCGCGTGACCAGCGTCGACAAGGCCAACGTCCTGGAGACCTTCCAGTTCTGGCGCGACATCGTCACCGAGGTGCACAAGGACTACCAGGACGTCGAGCTCGAACACATGTACGTCGATAACGCGGCGATGCAGCTGGTGCGCGCGCCGAAGAAGTTCGACGTCATCGTCACCGGCAATATGTTCGGCGACATCCTGTCGGACGCGGCCGCGATGCTGACCGGCTCGATCGGCATGCTGCCCTCGGCGTCGCTGGATGCGAACAACAAGGGCCTGTACGAGCCTTCGCACGGCTCGGCGCCCGACATCGCCGGCAAGGGCATCGCGAATCCGCTGGCGACGATCCTCTCAAGCGCGATGATGCTGCGCTATTCGCTCGGCAAACCGGAACAGGCGGACCGCATCGAGAATGCGGTCAAGGCCGTGCTGGCCCAGGGCCTGCGCACGCCCGACATCTTCGAGGAAGGCACGACCCGTGTCGGTACCGAACAGATGGGCGATGCGGTGGTCAACGCGCTGGGGTGATTCGGCGTTAATCGATATTCATCGTGGGCTCCGCGAGTCCACGACAACACAGATGAAGAGGAAATGGAAATGAAACTAGTTGGTCTGGTTGGTTGGCGCGGCATGGTCGGCTCGGTCCTCATGAAGCGCATGCAGGACGAAGGCGATTTCGACCACATCGAGCCGGTGTTCTTCACTACCTCGAACCCGGGCGGCGCAGCGCCGGCCATGGCGAAGAACGAGACCAAACTGAAGAGCGCCACCGACATTGCCGAGCTGTCGAAGTGCGAGATCATCATCTCGTGCCAGGGCGGCGACTACACCACCGAAGTCTTCCCGCAGCTGCGCGCAGCCGGCTGGAACGGCTACTGGATCGACGCCGCCTCGACCCTGCGCATGAACGACGACGCCGTCATCGTGCTCGACCCGGTCAACCTGAACGTCATCAAGGATGCGATGACGCGCGGCGTGAAGAATTTCGTCGGCGGTAACTGCACCGTGTCCTGCATGCTGATGGGCCTGGGCGGCCTGTTCAAGAACGACCTGGTCGACTGGATGACCTCCATGACCTACCAGGCGGCATCGGGCGGCGGCGCCCAGCACATGCGCGAACTGCTGACCCAGTTCGGCACCATCAACGGCGCGGTGAAAAACCTGCTCGACGATCCGGCCTCGGCCATCCTCGAGATCGACCGCACCGTGCTGGCAACCCAGCATGGCATGTCGGCGGAAGAGACCAGGCAGTTCGGCGTGCCGCTGGGCGGCAACCTGATCCCCTGGATCGACAAGGACCTGGGCAATGGCCAATCGAAGGAAGAGTGGAAGGGCGGCGCCGAGACCAACAAGATCCTCGGCCGCACCCAGGCATCGGGCAACGTCATTCCGGTGGACGGCCTGTGCGTCCGCATCGGCGCGATGCGCTGCCACTCGCAGGCACTGACCATCAAGCTGAAGAAGGACGTGCCGCTGGACGAGATCAACGACATCATCGCGGGCGACAACCAGTGGGTGAAGTTCGTGCCGAACACCCGCGAAGCCTCGATGCGCGACCTGACCCCGGCCGCCGTCACCGGCAGCCTGGCCATCCCGGTCGGCCGCGTGCGCAAGATGTCGATGGGTCCGGAATACATTTCGGCCTTCACCGTCGGCGACCAGCTGCTGTGGGGCGCGGCCGAACCGCTGCGCCGCATGCTGCGTATCGTGCTGGACAAGTAATTCCGGCCGGCGCGGGTAGAATAGGGCGGTTTCGGCCGCTCACGACAAGGCGGCTTCGGCCGCCTTTTTCGTTGTAGTCTCCATTGCAAGAGGTGCTAACGAAATGTCATGGTTTGACCCAAAAAACATCAGTTGCGTGAATAGAGCGTCTACATATCTCAGGGGCCGTGAATGTTTCCTCCCGCAGAGCTTGCATGCCATAATGCATGATGCTATGTTGCTGTGACCTCCGGGCAACTTTTGCGGCCCGCTCAACTCACTCAGTCGAATTATGCATTCCACTAACCGTCCCTCGATGAAGTCGTCCGCGCTGAAGAAGCTCACCGCGGCGGTCGCCAGTGCGTTGGTGCTGAGCTCGGCCGCGCACGCGGCAGGCCTCGGCAAACTCACCGTGCTGTCCGCGCTCGGCCAGCCCCTGCGTGCCGAAATCGAGTTGACGGCGGTGTCCAGCGACGAGGCGTCGGGACTGGTGGCGAAGCTGGCCTCGCCCGATGCCTTCCGTGCCGCGAACATCGAATTCAATCCGGCCCTGCTGTCGCTGCGATTCGCGGTCGAGCAGCGCAACGGCCGCCAGTTCATCCGCGTGAGTTCGAGCCAGCCGCTGAACGAGCCCTTCGTCGACATGCTGCTGGAGCTGAGCTGGAATAACGGCCGCCTGGTGCGCGAGTACACCTTCCTGCTCGACCCGGCCGAGCTGCGCGCGACCCAGTCGGCCCAGGTGGCCGCGAGCGAACCGCCGCCGGCCGTGCGCCCGCGCGCGGAAACGCCGGCCGTGGCGCCGGCCGCATCCGCGGCGGCACCGGCGCCGCAGGCAGCGGAACGTCCGCGCCGCAGCCGCCAGGCCGCCGTTGCCGCCGGCGGCGCCTCCGAATACCGCGTCAAGCCGGGCGACAGCCTGGGCCGCATCGCCGCCCAGCTCAAGCCGGTCGACGTCTCGCTCGACATGATGCTGGTGGCGCTGTACCGCGCCAATCCGGACGCCTTCGTCGGCAACAACATGAACCGCCTGAAGTCGGGCCGCATCCTGTCGGTGCCGTCCGTCGACAGCGTGCAGGGGCTGAACGACGGCGAGGCCCATGGCGTGGTGGTCGCGCATGCGGCCGACTTCAACGCCTACCGCAACAAGCTGGCCGGCCAGGTCGGCAATGCGGAACCGGTCAAGACCCCGCAGGCCGGCCAGAGCGCCGGCGGCAAGATCACCGCCAAGGTCGAGGAACGCCCGACCGCCGCCAACGAGTCCCAGGACCAGCTGCGCCTGTCGAAGGCGCCGGCCGCGGGGCTTGCCACCGGCAAGGGGGCTGCCACGAGCACCGAGGACGCCATCGCCAGGCAGCGCGAGCTGGAAGAAGCCCAGCGCCGCGTGAAGGAACTGGAACGCAACGTCAGCGATCTCGAGAAGCTGGCTACCGTCAAGAGCAAGGGCGGCGCCGAGGCCCAGCAGAACGCCGCCGCATCGGCGCCGGCTGCTCAGGCTCCGGCTCCGGCCCACGAAGCGCCGCACGACCAGCCGGCGCAGAAGAAGCTGGCGACCATCAAGCCGGCCGCCAAGCCCGCGCCGAAACCGGAGCCGGGCCTGCTCGACTTCATCATGGACAACCTGCCGCTGGTCGGCGGCGGCGCGGCCGTGCTGCTGCTCGGCGGCCTGCTGGCTGCCCAGCGCCGCAAGAAGAAAGTGGTCAAGACCGTGGCCGAGCCCTCGGTCATGGGCGTGCCGACCGAGCCGGCGCACTCGCTGTTCGCCGAGACGGGCGGCCAGAGCATCGACACCAGCAACAGCGTGTTCAATTCCAGCTTCGCGCCGTCGGCCAGCCAGCTCGATACCAACGAGGTCGATCCGGTGGCCGAAGCCGACGTCTACATCGCCTATGGCCGCGACGCCCAGGCCGAAGAGATCCTGAAGGAAGCCCTGCGCACCCATCCGGAACGCTACCCGGTGCGCCTGAAGCTGCTCGAGATCTACGCCGCCCGCAAGGACCAGCGCGCCTTCGAAACTCAGGCCGGGGAGCTGTACAGCATGACCCGCGGCCAGGGCGAGGAGTGGGCGCAGGCCGCCGCGCTGGGCCTGTCCATCGATCCGCTGAACCCGCTGTACGCGACCGGCGCCGCCCAGGTCGACACCGCCGCGGCGCCGGCCCCGGACGCCCACGTATCGCTGTCGAAGGACTTCGACGATGTCTTCGGCGCCGCCGACCTGACCGCCACCCCGGCGCCGGCTCCCGCCCATGAGCCGATGAGCTTCGAGCAGCACTTCGCCGGCGCGATGGGCACGGCACAGCCGGCCGCCCAGCTTGATACCTTCGCCCCGGCCGCCGCGCCGGCCCCGGCCGAGGACGAGCACACCCTGGACTTCGACCTCGGCGGCCTGGCCTTCGAGCCGGTGCAGGCCGAGGAGCCGAAGCCGGTCCAGGCGCACGACGACGGCCACGTGCTCGACTTCGACATGGGTGGTTTGGATGCCGCACCGGTCGAGGCCACCGCAGCCACGGCGCCGGCCGAGGAGCCGCTCGACTTCTCCTTCGACATGGACTTCGGCGCCCCGGCCGCGAACCCGGTGCCGCAGCCGGCAGTCCAGCCGCTCGAGACCGCGGAAGACCTGCCGTTCGGCGACTTCGACCTGGGCGACACCATCCCAGGCGCCGGCGCGGCATCGGAGATAGCCGCGGCGCCCGCCGACGCGCACAACGAATTCGCGAACAGCGACTTCGACATGGCCAACCTGGCCAAGGAATTCGACCTGCCGCCGCTGCCCGCCGCGGCGGAAGAGACCAGCCCGGCCACCGAGCTGAAGGATCCGTTGTTCGACCTCGACACGATGGACTTCGGCCTGGCCGACGAGGTCAAGCCGGCCGCGGTGGAATCGGCCGCGCCGGTTGCCGATCCGGCGCCCGCGCTGTCGCTGGAAGACGAACTGTTCGGCCTGCCCGAGCTGCCCGCCGCGACCCCGGCCCCGGTCGAAACCGCCGAGTACGCGCCGCACGGCATGCTGGAGCCGGTGAAGGTCGAGCCGGCCTTCGATCTGGGCGGCTTCGACCTCGACCTGCCGGGAGAGGCTGCGTCGCCGCAGCTCGAGACGGTGGCGGCGCCGGCCGAGATGTCGGCCACGCACATGGAGATGGAAACCAAGCTGGACCTGGCCATCGCCTACCAGGAAATCGGCGACAAGGAGGGGGCGCGTGAGCTGCTCGAAGAAGTCATCAAGGGCGGCAGCGGCGAACAGGTCTCCAAGGCCAACGCGATGCGCGCCCAGCTTGTGTGAGGCCGGCTGAGTGACAAGAATTGCCCTGGGTGTCCAGTACATCGGCACCGCCTGGAACGGTTATCAGAAACAGCCTTCGCGCGACACGGTCCAGGACCAGCTGGAGATCGCGCTCGAGAAGTTTGCCTGCACCAGGCTCGCCACCACCTGCGCCGGCCGCACCGACGCCGGCGTGCACGCGATCGAGCAGGTCGTCCACTTCGACACGGAACTCGACCGCGCAACGCAATCCTGGGTGCGCGGCACCAACGCCTTCCTGCCGGATTCGATCGTGGTGCGCTGGGCGCACGTGGTCGAGCCCGACGCGGAAGGCCAGGATTTCCACGCCCGCTTCTCGGCCCGCTCGCGCACCTACCACTACGTGCTGTACAACCATCCGAACCCGTCGGCCCTGCTGGCAGGACGCGCCGGCTGGGTGTTCCGCCCGCTGGACGTCGAGCGCATGGTTGACGCGGCGCAGCACCTGATCGGCATCCACGACTTCAGCAGCTTCCGCGCCTCCGGCTGCCAGGCGAATTCGCCGGTCAAGCAGATGCACGAGGTGAGCATTGTGCGCCACGGCGACGTCATCGTGTTCACGGTGCGCGCCTCCGCCTTCCTGCATCACATGGTCCGCAACATCGTCGGCTCGCTGATCTACGTGGGCACCGGCCGCAACGAGCCGGGCTGGATGGCCGAGGTCCTGGCCGCCCGCTCGCGCGACGCCGCGGCGCCGACCTTCATGCCGGACGGTTTGTATCTTGCTACAATCGACTACGATCCGAAGTGGGGCTTGCCTCAAGAGGCGACTCCACCCTTGCCTTGGCTGTAGGGTGGGCACTCCGTGCCCGCGCGTAGGCCAGCATCACGCTAACCTCACACGTGGGCTCGGCGAGCCCACCCTACAATAATGACCCGTACCCGCATCAAAATCTGCGGCATCACCCGCGAACAGGACCTGCGCGCCGCGGTCGCTGCCGGTGCCGACGCCATCGGCTTTGTCTTCTACCCGAAGAGCCCGCGCTACATCGCGCCCGAACAGCTGGCTGCGCTGGCGTCCGCCATGCCGCCCTTCGTCAGCGGCGTCGGCCTGTTCGTGAACGCCGGCGTGGAGCAGGTGCGCGAAGCGGTCGATGCCGGCCCGATCGCGCTGCTGCAGTTCCACGGCGACGAAACCGCCGAGCAGTGCGCGGCGATCGCGGCCGCGGTCAAGCGTCCCTTCGTGCGGGCCTACCGCGTGAAACCTGACACCAGCGCCCTGGATTTGATAGAATCGGAAGTTCAATACCGCGCCGCCAGCGCCTGGTTCTCGGGCCTCCTGCTCGATACCTGGGTCGATGCCTACGGCGGCGCAGGAAAGGTCTTCGATTGGTCTCTTATCCCAAAAGAGCTCGCGCCTCGGGTCGTTTTGAGTGGTGGCTTGAGCGTGCAAAACGTGACTGGCGCGGTGATGCGCGTACGTCCCTTTGCGGTCGACATCAGTAGCGGTGTCGAGGAAAGCAAGGGGATCAAGGATGCCCGCAAGATAGCCGCGTTCGTCGACGCGGTGCGGGCTGCCGATGCATCACCCGAAACGAGCGAGTCACACCATGAAGGAAGCACCTGAAAAGAACAGCGCCAAGGCCCTGTTCAAGACCCCTGAATATCAACTGCCGGACGCCTCCGGCCACTTCGGTCCCTACGGCGGCAGCTTCGTCGCCGAGACCCTCAGCCACGCCCTGGCCGAGCTGAACGAAGCCTATGCGCGCTACAGCCAGGATCCGGAGTTCCTCGAAGAATTCCGCTACGAGCTGGCGCACTTCGTCGGCCGTCCGTCGCCCGTCTACCACGCCAAGCGCTGGTCGCAACAGGGCTCGGTTGGCAAGCTCGGTGCGCAGATCTTCTTCAAGCGCGAAGACCTGAACCACACCGGCGCCCACAAGATCAACAACGTGATCGGCCAGGCCCTGCTTGCCAAGCGCATGGGCAAGCCGCGCATCATCGCCGAGACCGGCGCCGGCCAGCACGGCGTCGCCACCGCCACCATCTGCGCGCGCTTCGGCCTCGAATGCGTGATCTACATGGGCAGCGAAGACGTCAAGCGCCAGGCCCAGAACGTCTACCGCATGAAGCTGCTGGGCGCGACCGTCGTACCGGTGGAAAGCGGCTCGAAGACCCTGAAGGACGCGCTCAACGAAGCGATGCGCGACTGGGTCACCAACATCGAAAACACCTTCTACATCATCGGCACGGTGGCCGGCCCGCACCCCTATCCGATGATGGTGCGCGACTTCCAGTCCGTGATCGGCGAGGAATGCCGCGTGCAGATGCCGCAGATGACCGGCCGCCAGCCGGACTATGTGGTCGCCTGCATCGGCGGCGGCTCGAACGCGATGGGCATCTTCTATCCCTACATCGACGAAGCCGGCGTCAAGCTGGTCGGCGTCGAGGCGGCGGGCGAGGGCATCGACAGCGGCAAGCACGCGGCTTCCCTCAGCGCCGGCTTCCCCGGCGTCCTGCACGGCAACCGCACCTACCTGCTGCAGGACGAGAACGGCCAGATCATCGAGACCCATTCCGTCTCGGCCGGCCTGGATTATCCGGGCGTCGGTCCCGAACACGCATGGCTGAAGGACATCGAGCGCGCCCAGTACGTCTCGATCACCGATGAGGAAGCGCTGCAGGCCTTCCACGACTGCTGCCGCATCGAGGGCATCATCCCGGCGCTGGAATCCTCGCACGCGATCGCGTACGCGGCCAAGCTGGCGCCGACGCTCGCCAATGACCAGATCATCCTGGTGAACCTGTCCGGCCGCGGCGACAAGGACATGCACACGGTCGCGCAGCGCGCCGGCCTGAACTTCGGTTGATGGGGAGACGAACATGTCCAGAATCGCACAGACTTTCGACACCCTGAAACAGCAGGGCAGGACCGGCCTCGTCACCTTCGTCACGGCCGGCGACCCGGGTCCCGACCTCACCGTGCCGATCATGCACGCCCTGGTGGCCGGCGGCGCCGACGTGCTGGAACTCGGCGTCCCGTTCTCCGACCCGATGGCCGAAGGCCCGGTGATCCAGCGCGCCTGCGAACGCGCGCTGACCTTCGGCGTCAGCATGAACGACGTCTTCGACTACGTGCTTGAATTCCGCAAGACCGACCAGCGCACGCCGGTGGTCCTGATGGGCTATGCCAACCCGATCGAGCGCATGGGTCCTTCGGAATTCATCCGCCGCGCGCAAGCCGCGGGCGCCGACGGCGCCATCGTGGTCGATTATCCGCCGGAAGAATGCGAAGCCTTCGCCGCCGAGATGAAGGCGAACGGCCTCGACCTGATCTTCCTGCTGGCCCCGACCTCGACGGTCGAGCGCGTGAAGCAGGTGGCGCGCCACGGCGGCGGTTTCAGCTACTACGTCTCGCTGAAAGGCGTGACCGGCGCCGGCGGCATCGACACGGCAGACGTCGCGCGCCGCGTGGCGGCGATCCGCGAGCATGTGAAACTGCCGATCGGCGTCGGCTTCGGCATCCGCGATGCGCAGACGGCGAAGTCGGTGGCGGCGGTGGCGGATGCGGTGGTGATCGGCAGCCGCATCATCCAGGAGCTGGAGAACACGCCGAAGGAAAAAGGTCCGGAGGCCGTGCGGGCTTTCGTCGCCGGCATCCGCGCTGCGCTCGACGGCAAGTAAGCGGGATCTATTTGCAGCAAACAGACCGGGGCCACGCGCCCCGGTTTTTCGTTCTGTCTCAGGCGTCCCCGCCGGCCGTGAATTTGCGGGTCAGTACCCAGAACGCCAGCGCCGCCAGGCTGACGCCGGCGCCGAGCAGGCACACGCCGCGCCAGCCCGCGCCCGCATAGCTGGCCGTCGAGGCCAGGGCGCCGATCCCGCTTCCGACCGCATAGAACAGCATGTAGGCGCCGACGAGGCGGCTGTGCGCTTCGGGCGAGGCGCGAAAAATCAGGCTCTGGTTGGTGACGTGGATCGCCTGGCCGCCGAGGTCGAGCAGGACGATGCCGCCGATCAGCGCCCACAGCGAGCTGTCCATCCAGGCCAGCGGCAACCATGCGACCGCCAGCACCAGCAGGGCGGCGGCGCTGACCGGCCCTTCGTGGCCGCGGTCCGCCAGCCGGCCGGCCCAGATCGCGGCGAGTGCGCCGGCCGCGCCCGCGAGCCCGAAGGCGCCGATGGCGGTGTGCGACAAGCCATACGGTGGAGCGCTCAGCGGCAACACGAGGGCGCTCCAGAAGATGTTGAGGACGGCGAACATCAGCAAGGCCAGCATGCCACGGACCTGGAGTGTCCGGTCGCGCCGCAGCAGCGTGAACATGGAGGCGATCAGGCTGCGGTAGCGCAGCGTGCTGCGTGCCGCGCCGAGTGCCGGCAAGCCGCGCCACAGCAGGGCCGCCAGCACAAGGGTCAGCGCGGCCGAGCACAGGTACACGCTGCGCCACCCGGCGAGATCGCTGATGCCGCCGGCCAGCACGCGCGCCAGCAGCAGGCCGATGAAGACGCCGCCCTGGGCCATGCCGACGACCCGTCCGCGTTCCTCGTCGGCCGCGGCGCTGGCGGCATAGGAGATCAGCCCCTGCGTCATGGCGGTGCCGAACAGGCCGGTCAGCAGCATCGCCGCCAGCAGGATCGCGCTGGTCCTCGCCGTCCCGACGGCGACCAGGGCCGCGGCCAGCATCAGCGCCTGCGCCAGCATCAGGCGGCGGCGCTCGATCAGGTCGCCCAGCGGGACGACCAGCAGCAGGGCGAGGGCGCAGCCGGCCTGGGTGGCGGTGACGATGCTGCCGACGGCCGCGCCGGGAATGGCGAACTCGCGCGCCAGCGCGTCCAGCAAGGGCTGGGCGTAGTAGACGTTGGCCACGCTCAGGCCGGCGGCGCAGGCGAACAGCAGGACGGTGGCACGCGGCAGGGTGATGTGCGGAAGGGAAGCGCCCATGCGGTTTCTCCAGGTTGGATTCATTTTTGGTTTCAAATTGAAACCGTTTGCAGCTTAAGGCTTATGGTTTTAAAATGCAACCGACATCAACCTTCCCCTCCCGGCGAGATGAACCAACCGAATCCAGCCAATCCCGAGCCCTGTCCGGTGGCGCGCTCGGCGGGCATCGTCGCCGACCGCTGGTCGCTGCTGATCGTGCGCGATGCCTTCGACGGCGTGCGGCGCTTCAGCGACTTCCAGCGCAGCCTCGGCATCGCGCGGAACATCCTGTCCGACCGCCTGCACCGCCTGCTCGATGCCGGCATCCTCGCCATGCAGGCCGGCAGCGGCGGCGGCGCGCACCAGGAATACGTGCTGACGGCAAAGGGCCGGAGCCTGTTTCCGGTCGTGGTGGCCTTGCGCCAGTGGGGAGAGCACTATCTGTTCGGCGAAGGGGAAGCGCACTCCGAACTGGTCGAAACGAAGACCGGCAAGCCCCTGCGTGCCATGCTGCCCCTGGCGGACGATGGCCATGCGATTTCGGCCGACGAGACCGAGGTGCGCAAACTGAGACCGGCCGAAGCGCCGCAAGAACGATGAACAGGCGCAAACGCCTGACCTTCTGGGGCGCCCACGAAGACGACGACAGCCTGCCTCGCGCCGTCATGGCAGGGCGGAAGACCGTCACCGCCGACACCGTCGAGGACTACTACAAGCCCTACGGCGAATACGGCGACGGCAGCTACGCAGCGGGCGACCTGATCGAGGTCTACGACCTGAGGCAGCGGCTGCGCTGCCTGATCCGCGCGACCAAGGTGCAGCGCATCCTCTTCGGCGAGATTCCGGAAGAGGTATGGCGTGGCGAAGGATTCGCCAGCGCGCGCGAATTCCAGGACGTGCACATCGCCTGCCTGCCGCAATACGAGCTGCATGCGGATTTCGAATTCGTGACCCTGCACTTCGAACTTGTCGAAGTCGTCAACCTTGCATAGAAGCCAAGGTCTTACCAGCAAGAATTCGACAAGCCGAACCTGAATCGGTACACTACGCGCAAATCCAGAATTGCCGCAAAGGAGAACACATGAGTTGGTTGGAAAAACTGCTGCCCCCCCGGATCCAGCGCTCCGATGCCGCCAAAAAGCAGACCATGCCCGAGGGCCTGTGGGTCAAGTGTCCGTCGTGCGAATCGGTGCTCTACCGTACCGACCTCGAATCGAACCTGCACGTCTGCCCGAAGTGCAGCCATCACATGCGCATCCGCGCCCGCGCGCGTCTCGACGCGCTGCTGGACGAAGGCGGCCGCTATGAGATCGGCCAGGACGCGCTGCCGGTCGACACCCTGAAGTTCAAGGACAGCAAGAAGTACCCCGACCGTCTCAAGCAGGCCATGGACGCCACCGGCGAAACCGATGCCATGATCGTGCAAGGCGGTTCGATCATGAGCCTGCCTGTCGTCGTCGCCTGCTTCGAATTCGAATTCATGGGCGGCTCGATGGGTTCCGTGGTCGGCGAGCGTTTCGCCCGCGGCGCCCAGGTGGCCCTGGAGCAGAAGGTGCCCTTCATCTGCATCACCGCCACCGGCGGCGCCCGCATGCAGGAAGGCCTGCTGTCGCTGCTGCAGATGGCCAAGACCACCGCGATGCTGACCAAGCTCTCCGAGAAGAAGCTGCCGTTCATCAGCGTGCTGACCGACCCGACCATGGGCGGCGTCTCCGCTTCCTTCGCCTTCATGGGCGACGTCGTGATCGCCGAACCGAAGGCCCTGATCGGCTTTGCCGGCCCGCGCGTGATCGAGAACACCGTGCGCGAAAAGCTGCCGGAAGGCTTCCAGCGCGCCGAGTTCCTGGTGCAGAAGGGCGCCATCGACATGATCGTCGACCGCCGCAAGATGCGCGAAGAGATCGCTCACCTGCTCGCCCTGCTGCAAAGCCAGCCGGCCGACGTCATCGCCTAAATCATCTTCCTGCGCGGCCGGATCACTCCTGCCGCGCGCCGTACTTTTCCCGCCATGTCCACATTACCGACCACCTTGCCCGACTGGCTGGCGCTGCTGGAGTCGCGCCATGCCGAAATCCACATCGACATGGGCCTGGACCGCGTACGCGCCGTCAAGGAGCGCATGCAGCTCGCCTTTTCCTGCCCCGTGATCATGGTGGCCGGCACCAACGGCAAGGGTTCCACCTGCGCCATGCTGGAAGCCATGCTGCTGCAGGGCGGCTACCGTACCGGCCTGTATATCAAGCCGCACTTCCTCGACTTTAACGAGCGCGCCCGCATCAACGGCGAGATGGCCAGCGACGAAGCCCTGGTGTCCGCCTTCGACGTGGTCGAAGCGGCGCGCGGCGACGTCGACCTGACCTATTTCGAGTTCACCACGCTGGCCATCATGCACCTGCTGGCCACCAGCGAGATCGACGTCGCCATCCTCGAAGTCGGCCTGGGCGGACGCCTCGACGCCGTCAACGTGATCGACGCCGACGTCTCCATCGTCACCAGCATCGACATCGACCACAAGGACTACCTGGGCGAGACGCGCGAAGAGATCGGCTTCGAGAAGGCCGGCATCTTCAGGCCGGGCAAGCCGGCGATCTGCAGCGATCCGCAGCCGCCGGCCTCTCTCATCAAGCATGCCGAGGACGTCAAAGCCGACCTGTGGCTGATCGGCCGCGACTTCAACTACCAGGGCGACAAGCAGCAGTGGGCCTTCGGCGGCCGTTCGCAGCGCCGCAACTCGCTGGCCTATCCGGCCCTGCGCGGCGCCAACCAGCTGCTGAACGCCTCGGCCGCACTGGCCGCGCTGGAATCGCTGCGCCTGCGGCTGCCGGTGGGCGCGCAGGAAGTGCGCGCCGGCCTCGCCATGGTCGAGCTGCCGGGCCGTTTCCAGGTGCTGCCGGGCCGTCCGACCACGGTGCTGGACGTGGCCCACAATCCGCACGCGGCGGCGACCCTGGCCCAGAACCTGAGCAATATGGGCTACCACCGCTTCACCTACGCCGTGTTCGGCATCATGCAGGACAAGGACATCGACGCCGTCATCGAGCACATGGCGCCCTACGTCGACCACTGGTGCGTGACGGCGCTGCCGTCACCGCGTTCGGCCGATCCCGCGGAACTGGCGCCAAAGCTGGAGGCGAAGAAGCCGGCGGGCGTCAAACCGGACGAGTTTTCGGTAAAAACCTTCGCCGATCCGGGCGCGGCCTTCCAGGACGCAACAAGCCGGGCCGGACAGGATGATAGAATAGTGGTCTTTGGCTCGTTCCATACCGTGGCTGGCGTGATGGCGGCCCGTAAATCCTCTCTTCATTGACCTGACAACGCATGGGCTTGTTCTCGTTCTTCGGTAAAAACAAGCAAGGCCGCGCTGCCGAGGACAGCGGCCGTTTCTACAGCAAGGACGACGACGCCGCAATCGGCGAACGCGCCCGTTCCAAGCGTGCCTCCAGCGCGGGCGCCGTCGCCGGCAGCACGCGCGGACGCGGCACCGGCAACGACCCTTTGCTGCCCGAGAAGAAGCGGGCGCGGCGCCGCTTGGTGGGGGCTATCGCGCTGGCGCTGGCGGCCGCCGTCGGCCTGCCGATGCTGCTCGATTCCCAACCGAACAAGACGCTGGCAGGCGACATCGCGATCCAGATCCCGTCCAAGGACAAGGCGGTGCCGCTGCCGGTGCCGGCCGATCCCTCGGCTCCCGCCGCGCAAGCCGGACCGGCGAGCGCGCGCGACAGGACCGTGGCCGCCGTGGCCGCCGAGGACAGCGTCGGCAAGGACGAGGAAATCGTCCAGATGCCGCCGGTCTCGAAATCCGCGTCGAAACCCGCCGTGGCCGCCGCCGCGAAGCCGCAGGGCGCGGCCGAGCTGCCCAAGCCCGAACACAAGCCCGAACACAAGCCGGAGCCGCCCAAGCCGAAGGCCGAGCCGAAGCAGGAAGCCAGGCCCGAACACAAGCCGGAACCCAGGCCCGAGCACAAGCCGGCCGAGAAGGCCGACAAGCCGGTCAAGCCGAAGAGCGAAGACAAGCCGAAGCTCGAGGACAAGCCCGTCAAGCCGCGCGACGACGTGCGTGCCCTCGCCATCCTCGAAGGGAAGGGCGCGGACAAGACCGACAAGGCCGAGAAGGACAAACAGCCGGCCGACGCCGGCTCGCAGAAATTCGTGGTGCAGGTCGCGGCGCTGTCGAGCCAGGAAAAGGCCGCCGAACTGCAGGCGAAACTGCATGGCGCCGGCATCAATTCGCACACCGAAAAGGCCGGCGAACTGATCAAGGTGAAGATCGGCCCCCTGAGCAAGGACGAGGCCGAGAAAGTGCGCGCCAAGCTGGGCCGCATCGGCCTGTCGGGCTTCATGACCCCTGTTTGAAGCCGTGACGATTTTCGATTACATCGTCCTGTTCATCCTGATCTCGTCGGTCGTCATCAGCACCATGCGTGGGCTGGTGAAGGAAATCCTGTCCCTGGTGAGCTGGGTCGCAGCCTTCGTGGTGGCGAACGCCTTCGGTGCGAAGCTGGCGCCCATGCTACCATCGGTGGTTCCGGGCGAGTCGCTGAGGCTGATCCTTGCTTTCGTTGCACTATTCCTGGGCGTACGTGTACTGATGGGCCTGCTGGCCCTGGCGATCGGCGCGCTGATCGAGGCTTCCGGCCTCTCGCTGGCCGACCGCGGACTCGGCGGCCTGTTCGGACTGGGCCGGGGGATTGTAATCGTGCTGGCCGGCGTCATATTGTGTGGGATGACTTCCATTCCCCAACAGGCTTTCTGGAAAAACGCGTTGCTCTCTCCCATGGCGGAAACCGGGGCGCGCACGGTCAAGCCTTTCTTGCCGGCTGCCTTCGCGCAGCACGTGCAGTATTAATTTTTCATTATCAGCTGTTTAGGAGCGCACCATGTGTGGCATCGTCGGCGTCGTCTCGCAAGCCCCCGTCAACCAGTTGCTGTATGACGCATTGCTGCTGCTGCAGCATCGCGGCCAGGATGCGGCCGGTATCGCAACCAACCATAGCAGCATGTTCTCGATGTACAAGGCCAACGGCCTGGTGCGCGACGTGTTCCGCACCCGTAACATGCGCTCGCTGATGGGTAATTCCGGCATCGGCCACTGCCGCTACCCGACCGCCGGCTCGTCCAGCGAAGAGGAGGCGCAGCCGTTCTACGTGAACGCGCCGTTCGGCATCACGTTGGCGCACAACGGCAACCTGACCAACCAGGCCCAGCTCAAGGACGAGCTGTTCCGCATCGACCGCCGCCACGTGAACACCGGTTCCGATTCGGAAGTGCTGCTGAACGTGCTGGCCCACGAGATCCAGACCGCCGCCGACGGCTACTCGCTGGATCCGGATGCCATCTTCAAGGCGGTTGCCATGGTGCACAAGCGCGTGCGCGGCGCCTATGCCGTGATCGCCCAGATCTCCGGCCACGGCCTGCTGGCCTTCCGCGACCCCTTCGGCATCCGTCCGCTGTGCCTGGGCGTGAACGAGACCGAGAACGGCCCCGAATACCTGGTCGCCAGCGAATCGGTGGCGCTCGAGGGCCTGGGCTTCCGCTTCGTGCGTGACATCGCGCCGGGCGAGGCGGTCTTCATCGACGACGCCAGCCAGCTGCATTCGCGCCAGTGCGCCGAGAACCCGTCGCTGAATCCCTGCGCCTTCGAATACGTCTACCTGGCCCGTCCGGACTCCGTCATCGACGGCGCCTCGGTCTACGCGACCCGCCTGCGCATGGGCGAATACCTGGCCGACAAGATCCGCGAGGAGATCCCGGTCGAGGAAATCGACGTCGTGATGCCGATCCCGGACTCCTCGCGTCCGGCCGCGATCCAGCTGGCGCTGAAACTGGGCGTCGAGTACCGCGAAGGCTTCATCAAGAACCGCTACATCGGCCGCACCTTCATCATGCCGGGCCAGGGCATGCGCAAGAAGTCGGTGCGCCAGAAGCTGAACGCGATCGCTTCCGAGTTCAAGGACAAGAACGTGCTGCTGGTCGACGACTCGATCGTGCGCGGCACCACCAGCCGCGAGATCGTGCAGATGGCGCGTGAAGCGGGCGCCCGCAAGGTCTTCTTCGCCTCGGCCGCGCCGCCGGTGCTGTACCCGAACGTGTACGGCATCGACATGCCGACCCGCGACGAGCTGATCGCCCACGGCCGCACCGTGGAAGAGGTGTGCCGCGAGATCACGGCCGACCGCCTGGTCTACCAGGACATCGAGGCGCTGAAGAAATCGATCATGGACGTGAATCCGGCGCTGACCAGCGTCGAGGCGTCCTGCTTCGACGGCGTCTACATCACCGGCGACATCTCGCCGGAGTACCTGGACAGGCTGGAGAACCACCGCCACAAGAGCTCGGGCAAGTCGTCCGAGGATCTGGTGCGGACCCAGCTGAATCTGAACCCGCCGGTAGCGGCGGAGTAAATCACGTATCATCGTACGGGCGCCTCGGGCGCCCGTTTTCATTTGTACCGACACGATCATGAGCGACACGAACAACTACGGCTTCACCACCACCATCCTCCACAACGACCGCCGCAAGACCATCGAGCAGGGCTCGCTGCACAAGCCCATCCACACCTCGGTGGCCTTCGGCTATGGCGACGCGCGCCAGCTGGCCTCGGTCTTCCAGGGCAAGGAACCGGGCTTCCGCTACGGCCGCCAGGGCAACCCGACGGTGTCGGCGCTGGAAGACAAGATCACCAAGATGGAAGACGGCGTCGCCACCCTGTGCTTCGCCACCGGCATGGCAGCGATCGGCGCGCTGGCCCAGGCGCTGCTGAAGGAAGGCGACCACGTGGTCTCGTCCAGCTTCCTGTTCGGGAATACCAACAGCCTGTGGAACACGGTGGCGGGGCAGGGCACCGAGGTCTCCTTCGTCGATGCCACCGACGTCGCCAACGTCGAAGCGGCGCTGCAGCCCAACACGCGCCTGGTGTTCGTCGAGACCATCGCCAATCCGCGCACCCAGATCGCGGATCTCGCGCGCATCGGCGAGCTGTGCCGCCAGCGCGGCATCCTCTACGTGGTCGACAACACCATGACCACGCCCTGGCTGTTCCGCCCGAAGGCGGTCGGCGCCGGCCTGGTGGTCAATTCGCTGACCAAGTCGATCGGCGGCCACGGCATGGCGCTGGGCGGCGCCCTGACGGACACCGGCCTGTACGACTGGAGCGCCTATCCGAACATCGCGCCGAACTTCCGCAAGCAGCCGGCCAAGGCCCAGGGTATGGCCCAGCTGCGCGCCAAATCGCTGCGCGACTTCGGCGCCTCGCTGGCGCCGGAGGCCGCCCACCACATCGCCGTCGGCGCCGAGACCCTGGCCCTGCGCATGGACCGCACCTGCGCCAACGCGCTGGCGCTGGCGAAGATGCTGGAAGCCGACCAGCGCGTCGCCGCCGTCCACTACCCGGGCCTGCCTTCGCACCCGCAGCACGGCATCGCTACCAGCCTGTTCCGTGCCTACGGCTCGCTGTTCAGCTTCGAGCTGAAGGAGGGCATCGACTGCTTCGACTACCTGAACCGCCTGCAGATCGCGATCCCGGCCAGCAACCTGGGCGACACCCGCACCCTGGTCATCCCGGTCGCGCACACGATCTTCTTCGAGATGGGGCCGGAGCGCCGCGCCAGCATGGGCATCGCCGAATCCCTGATCCGGGTGTCGGTGGGCATCGAGGATACGGCGGACCTGCTGGCCGACTTCGGCAACGCGCTGGCCGACTGAACACGGCGTTTTATCCATAGCGAATTGTCATAAAACAAAGGCAAGTCTATGATCGCTCTCACCAATCATGTGGAGAGAGACGATGAAACGACTTGCATTTGCGGTGCTGATGCTGGCCGCCGGGATGGCCTGGGCCGACGATCTCGGCGATGCCGAAAAAGCCTTGCGCGCCAAGGAATACGGCAAGGCCTTGCCGATCTACACGAAGCTGGCGAACGCCGGCAATGCCGAAGCGCAGTTCCGCCTGGGCGAAATGTACTGGTATGGCGACGGCACCGCGGTCGACATGGGCAAGTCGCAGGCCTGGCTGCAGAAGGCCGCAGCGTCCGGCCATGGCGGCGCGAAGGAGTCGCTGGCGGTCCTCAAGGAGCGCGAACAGCGTGCCGGCGACCTGGCTTACTGGACCGGCTACAAGGGCGATGACCTGGTGACGGGCAAGTACGCCTGCCCGATGCCGAAGATCCCGCAGGTGTCGAAGACCAATGAGGACATCAACCGGGTCAGCACCGCGATCGCGCAATGGGAAACCTGCTACAACGACTTCGTGGCCGGCGTGAACCAG
The DNA here is from genome assembly GCF_056399665.1 of Massilia sp. 01N410. Lineage (NCBI taxonomy): Bacteria > Pseudomonadati > Pseudomonadota > Betaproteobacteria > Burkholderiales > Oxalobacteraceae > Massilia > Massilia sp. 01N410. Next base: position 131,959 of record NZ_JBFTRV010000017.1, read on the forward strand.
GCGCCGCCGGGCGTCAAGCGCATCCCGGCCGACATCCTCAAGCTGATGAGCCCGCACGAAGCCGAGCAGGCCGCCTCCCGCATCGATGACGTCACGGTGGCCGTGATCAGCCGCCGCCAGGCCGAGGCGCTGAATTTCACCTCGGAGCGCGACGCCTGGTACACGGCAACCCAGTCCTTCGTGGCGGAATCGAATGCCAAGAGCGAGGCGAACAAGCGCCAGCTCGACGTCGAGAACCGGCGCGCGGCCGATGCCAGCAACGAATACAACCGCAGGGTCACGCAGGGCGCGACCTTTGCCCAGCCCGCGTCGACCGGCAAATAAGGCTTGTATCGGGAGCGACGATGAAACGACTTGCATTTGCGGTGCTGATGCTGGCCGCCGGGATGGCGCGGGCCGACGATCTGGGCGATGCCGAAAAGTCCTTGCGCGCGAAGGAATACGACAAGGCCTTGCCGATCTTGACGAAGCTGGCGAACGCCGGCAATGCCGAGGCGCAGTTCCGCCTGGGCGAGATGTACTGGCATGGCAACGGCACCGCGCCCGACCTGGGCAAGTCGCAGGCCTGGCTGCAGAAGGCCGCCACCGGCGGGCATGGCGGCGCGAAGGAGACCTTGGCGATCCTGAAGCAGCGCGAGGAGCGCGCCGCCGACCTGGCTTACTGGACCGGCGGCTACAAGGGCGAGGAGCTGGTATCGGGCAAGTTTGCCTGCCCGATACCGAAGCTTCCGGTGGTCTCCAGGACCAATGAGGAAATTAACCGCATCCAGGCCGAGATCGCCCAGTGGGAAACCTGCCACAACGATTTCGTCGCCAACGTGAAGCAGGCGCCGCAAGGCAGCAAACGTATCCCGCCCGACGTCTTCAAGTTGATGAGTCCGCGTGAGGCCGAGCAGGCGGCCGGCCGCGTCAACGATGCCCTGACGGGCGCCGCCATGCGCCGCCAGGCCGAGGCGCTGGCCTTTGCCGGCGACCGTGACGCCTGGTACGCGGCCACCGAAAAGTTTGTCAACGAGGCGAACGCCAGGACCGAGGACGACAAGCGCCGCCATAACGACGAGCAACAGCACGCACGGGAAGCCAATGATTCCTACCTGCGTAAAATGGGGGAGCAGGCGCCGCGTCCGCAGCGTTCGTGGGGCGGCAACAAGTAAGGATTGTTGAGCTGGCAGGGCTGTGGGGGTATGATAAATTTCTTTTTCACAGCCCTGCTTCACAGCTCTTTTCCATGAAGACTCTCCTGTTATGCGTCGCATTGCTGGCGGCCGGCTCCGTCCGTGCCGACGAGCTGGCCGATGCCGACGCCCTGTTCGCCAAGAAGGCTTATCCAGAAGCCCTGCAGAAGTACACCAGGCTGGCCAATGCCGGCAACGTCACGGCCCAGCAGCACCTGGGCGAAATGTATTTTTACGGCGAAGCCGGCGCCATCGACATGGACAAGGCCACCGCCTGGTTCCGCAAGGCGGCGGCCAAAGGCAATGCCGTCGCCATCGCCTCGCTCGAGATGATGAAGCAGCGCGAGGTCCGCCGCGCCGACATCGACTACTGGATGACGAAATACGACGGCTCGGATGTCCGTACCGACGAGTACCGCTGCCCGGCGCCGCGCTTCCCGGCGGTGTCGCGCCAGACCGAGGAGATCGACCGCTACAGCGCGAAGATGAAGACCTGGCAGGATTGCTACAACCGCTATGCCGAGCACCTGAATGCGGTCACCCCGCTGAGCAAGCGTATTCCCGAGGACATCCGTAAACTGATGACCAAGGCCGAATACGAGACGGCAAGCAAGCACCTGGACGCGGTGCAGGAGGGGCTGTCGGAAGACGCCAGGATCAGCGCCAAGATGGTCGTGGCCGACTTCACTGTCTGGCGCGACGCCACCGACGCCTATGTCAGCCAGCACAACGAGATCGTCAAGAGCGGGCCGACGCCCGAACGCGAGAAGGACCTGGAAGCGCGCAAGAACAACTATAACGGCGCAGGCACGAAGTAAGCCGTCCGCCGAATGAGAAACGCCCCGCAGGCGCAAGCCGGGCGGGGCGTTTATTTTGCCAAGTGGCAAAAATTAGTGCCGGCTCGGTGCCGGCTTAGTGCCAGCTCAGTGCCAAGAGCGCAGCAGGCCGACGGCCAGGCCTTCGAGCGCGAACTCGTCGGTGTGCGGATCGACCGTGATGACGGAGAAGTCCGGGTTTTCCGGCAGCAGTTCGATGGTGCCGCCGCTCTTGCGGTAGCGCTTGACGGTGACTTCGTCGCCGATGCGGGCGACCACGATCTGGCCGTTCTTTGCCGAATCCACTTTCTTGACGGCCAGGAAGTCGCCGTCGCAGATGCCGGCGTCGCGCATCGACCAGCCCTTGACCTTCAGCAGGAAGTCGGGCTTGCTCGAAAACATGGCCGGGTCGACCGAGTAGGTGGCCTCGACGTGTTCCTGGGCCAGGATCGGCGAACCGGCGGCGACGCGGCCGACCAGCGGCAGCGACATCAGCAGGGCGGCCGGGACTGCCGGTGCCGGAGCGGGTTCGGCTGCGGCGCCGACCAGGCGGATGCCGCGCGAGGTGCCGGGGGAGATTTCGATCGCGCCCTTGCGCGCCAGGGCCTGCAGGTGTTCCTCGGCCGCATTGGCCGAGCGGAAGCCCAGCTCCTGCGCGATTTCGGCGCGGGTCGGCGGGAAACCGGTGTTGTCGATCGCTTCCTTGATCAGGTTGAGGATCTGTTCTTGCCGTGCGGTGAGCTTGAGCATGTCAAAGATTAATTCGTAGGTGAGCGGTAGTGCGGGGCGAACCCGATACCCTGTATTTTTGTACAGTATTGCGCCGGGCGCAAGGGGAATCCGTGCGATTTGCCGGTTTTTTTTGCCTGCCGGGCACAGCCGATGCTCGGTAGGCAAGCCGGGCCGCCAACGCGGCCTCGAAATGGCGATTGAGCTCTTGACGTTTTTGCGGTTATAATGTCGGGCTTTCCCTTCCCACACTCGTCTTGACGCCGAGGTGGGCATTTGTTTAAACGTCCTTAAGGAGTGTTGCATGCGTCATTATGAAATCGTGTTTATCGTCCACCCGGACCAGAGCGAGCAGGTTCCGGCGATGATCGAGCGCTACAAGACCACGGTCACCTCGCGCGGCGGTAACATCCACCGCGTCGAAGACTGGGGCCGCCGTCAAATGGCTTACCAGATCCAGAAGCTGCCGAAGGCACACTACATCTGCATGAACATCGAGTGCGACAACGAGACCCTGGTCGAGCTGGAAACCGCATTCAAATTCAATGATGCCGTGCTGCGTCACCTGACCGTCAAGATGAAGAAGGCCGAAACCGCGCCGTCGCCGATGATGAAATCGGTGCAGCGCGAAGACGCAGCCAAGAGCCATCGCGCCGAGCAGGCAGCTGCTCCGGCCGCAGCCGCTTAATTCTTAATCTTAAGAAAGAAGCGCGCAAGGGCAGTGAACGAGCTGTTGCTGGTCGCAAGCATCGCGGAACGCGATGCCCTGCGCTACACCCCGGCCGGCATCCCCATCGTCAGCGGCATCCTGCAACATGGATCGCAGCAGGTGGAAGCAGGGATTGCCAGGCAGGTCGAATTCGAGATCACCGCGCTGGCCGCGGGCGATGTTTCGAAGCGATTTGCCGACGCCGAACTCGGTGCCGTCTACGAGTTTCGAGGGTTCATGGCCAGGAAGAACCGCAACAGCAAAGCCCTGGTGTTTCACATCATTGATTTCATTTAGATAGATACAGGAGCCTAAAATGGCATTCGGTAAAAAGTTCGACAAAAACAAAGCCAAGGAAAAACTGAAGCGTAAACAGCAGAACCCGCTGTTCAAGCGCAAGAAGTTCTGCCGCTTCACCGCTGCAGGCGTGGAACAGGTTGACTACAAAGACGTCGACACCCTGAAGGATTTCGTCCAGGAAAACGGCAAGATCATGCCGGCACGCCTGACCGGTACCAAGGCGCACTACCAGCGCCAAGTGGACACCGCCATCAAGCGCGCCCGCTACCTGGCCCTGCTGCCGTACACCGACCTGCACAACGCTTAATCGTCGGTCACGACACGTATACTGGAGAATAATATGCAAGTCATCCTGCTGGAAAAAGTCGTCAACGTCGGCAACTTGGGCGACGTCGTCAAGGTCAAGGACGGTTACGCACGTAACTTCCTGATCCCGCAAAAGAAAGCCCGCCGTGCAACCGAATCGGCCGTGGCCGAGTTCGAAGTCAAGCGCGCCGAACTGGAAAAAGCAGCCGCCGAGAAACTGGCAGCCGCTCAAGGCCAGGGCGACAAGCTGAACGGCATGACCATCACCATCGCCCAGAAAGCTGGCGTGGACGGCCGTCTGTTCGGTTCCGTGACCAACTTCGACATCGCTGAAGCCCTGAGCAAGCAAGGTTTCGCCGTCGAAAAGGCCAACGTGCGCATGCCGACCGGCCCGCTGAAGACCACCGGCGAGCACCCGGTTGCCGTCGCACTGCACACCGACGTCGTCGTCGACGTGACCGTTGCAGTCGTGGGCGAAGCTGCCTAAATAATCCAGCAACATCTGTTGCAGGAATGAAAAAAGCCGGGCTTGCCCGGCTTTTTTTATGCTTGGAAAATCACCAATCATTTCAGCCGGCGATGCGGAAAAGGTATAATGTCGGCCATGAACACCCCAGCAGACCCGCAGATCGAGTCGCTCCGCATTCCCCCGCATTCCATCGAAGCAGAACAGTCCGTCATCGGCGGCCTGCTGCGCGATAACGCGGCGTGGGACCGCATTGCCGATTTCATGCATGCGGAGGACTTTTACCGCTACGACCACCGGATCATCTTCGAACAGATGGTCCGCCTGATCAATGCTGGCAAACCTGCCGACGTGATCACCGTGTACGAATCGCTCGTCCAGCTCGGCAAGGCCGAGGAAGTGGGCGGGCTGCAGTACCTCAATGCGATGGCGCAAAATACGCCATCCGCTGCCAACATCCGCCGTTACGCCGAGATCGTCCGCGACCGCGGCGTGCTGCGCCAACTCATCACCGTCGCCGACGAAGTCTCGGCCAAGGCCTTCAATCCCCAGGGCGCCGAGGTCAAGCAGATCCTCGACGAAGCCGAATCGCGCATCTTCGCGATCGCCGAGCAGGGCGCCCGCGGCGCCCAGGGCTGGCTGCCTGTGCAGCCGCTGCTGACCCAGGTGGTCGAGCGCATCGACGAACTCTACTCGCGCGAAAACCAGGGCGAGATCACCGGCGTCCCGACCGGCTTCATCGACCTCGACAAGATGACTTCCGGCCTGCAGCCGGGCGACCTGGTGATCGTCGCCGGCCGTCCGTCGATGGGTAAAACGGCATTCTCGGTCAACATCGGCGAAGCCGTCGCGGTCGAGGCCGGCCTGCCGGTCGCGATCTTCTCGATGGAGATGGGCGGCACCCAGCTCGCCATGCGTATGCTCGGCTCGATCGGCCAGCTCGACCAGCACCGCCTGCGTACCGGCAAGCTGATCGACGAGGACTGGCCGCGCCTGACGCACGCGATCCAGAAGATGAACGACGCCCAGATCTTCATCGACGAGACGCCGGCGCTGAACCCGATCGAAATGCGCGCCCGCGCGCGCCGCCTGGCCCGCCAATGTGGCAAGCTCGGCCTGATCATCGTCGACTACCTGCAGCTGATGCAGGGTTCCAAGCCGGGCGACAACCGGGCTTCGGAAATTTCGGAAATTTCGCGTAGCCTGAAGGGCCTGGCCAAGGAGCTGGGCTGTCCGGTGATCGCGTTGTCCCAGCTGAACCGGTCGCTGGAACAACGCCCGAACAAGCGCCCGGTCATGTCCGACCTGCGCGAATCGGGCGCTATCGAGCAGGACGCGGACGTCATCATCTTCCTGTACCGCGACGAAGTCTATAACCCGGACTCGCCCGATAAAGGTACCGCCGAGATCATTATCGGCAAACAGCGTAACGGCCCGATCGGGGCGGTGCGACTGACCTGGATGGGTATGTATACCAAGTTCGGGAATTACAGCGGCAGCCTTAGCATTTATCAGGGCGATTAAGCCGATACAAAAACTGTCGCGGCTTAACACCGGGGTCAGAGCCCTTTTAAAAGCAACACCGGGCTCTGATCCCTCCGCGGCCTTTAAAGAAGTTCCAAGAGATTTACAACGGAGAACCTATGTTTGGACGCCTGATGCCCACTGAGGGCAAATTTTTCGACCTCTTCAACCAGCACGCGGCCCTGTGCGTGAAGGGCGCACAAGAAATGGTCGGCCTGATGACCAACTTCGACGACCTGGAAAACCGCACCCACGCTGTGGAGAGCATCGAAAAACAGGCGGACAAGATCACCTACGCTTGCGTCGACCTGCTGCACAAGACCTTCATCACCCCGCTGGACCGTGACGACATCCACAAGCTGATCACCCGCATGGACGACATCCTCGACATGATGGAGGACGCCGCCCAGACCATCTCGCTGTACGACCTGCACGCCGTGACGCCGGAAGCCAAGCGCCTGGCCGAGCTGTGCCTGGCCTGCTGCGAAAAGGTCCAGCAGGCCGTCGGCATGCTGCACAACATGGACAACGCCCAGAAGATGGTCGCGATCTGCGAAGAGATCGACCGCCTGGAATCGGACGCCGACCACGTGATGCGCGCGGCGATGTCCAAGCTGTTCCGCGACGAGCCGGACGTGCGCAACCTGATCAAGATGAAGGCCATCTACGAGATCCTGGAAACCGTCACCGACCGCTGCGAGGATGTCGCCAACATCATCGAAGGCATCATCGTCGAAAACGCGTAAGACCAGAACAATAAAAACAATATGGATCATCTTTTAATCAGCGTCTACGTGCTGGGCCTGCTCATCTTTCTAGCGCTGGTCTTCGACTTCATGAATGGTTTCCACGATGCCGCCAACGCGATCGCGACGGTGGTGTCGACCGGGGTGCTGAAACCCCAGACCGCGGTCGCCATGTCCGCGCTGTTCAACTTCGTCGCCATCTTCACCGTCGGCGTGCACGTCGCGTCCACGGTGGGCAAGGGGACCGTCGATCCGCACATCGTCGACCAGTACGTGGTGTTTGGCGCCCTGGTCGGCGCGATCGTCTGGAACGTGGTCACCTGGTACTACGGCATCCCGTCCTCGTCCTCGCACGCCCTGATCGGCGGCCTGGTGGGCGCGGCGGTGGCTAAGTCGGGCACCGGCGCCCTGGTCGGCGGCGGCCTGCTCAAGACCGTGACCTGGATCATCCTGTCGCCGCTGCTGGGCTTCCTGCTCGGTTCGATCGTGATGCTGGCGGTGTCCTGGATCTTCGTGAAGACCCCGCCGCGCAAGGTCGACACCTGGTTCCGCCGCCTGCAGCTGGTCTCGGCCGCGGCCTACAGCCTGGGCCACGGCGGCAACGACGCCCAGAAGACCATCGGCATCATCTGGATGCTGCTGATCGCGGCCGGCGTCTCGCAGGCCAGCGACACGGTGCCGCCGCTGTGGGTGATCATCTCCTGCTACACGGCGATCTCGCTGGGCACCCTGTTCGGCGGCTGGCGCATCGTCAAGACCATGGGCCAGAAGATCACCAAGCTCAAACCCGTCGGCGGCTTCTGCGCCGAATCGGGCGGCGCCATCACCCTGTTCCTGGCCAGCGCGATCGGCGTGCCGGTGTCGACTACCCATACCATCACCGGCGCCATCGTCGGCGTCGGCTCGGCGCAGAAGGCGTCGGCGGTGCGCTGGGGCGTGGCCGGCAACATCGTGTGGGCATGGGTCTTCACGATCCCGGCCTCGGCCTTCATGGCTGCGATTGCCTGGTGGATCGGTACCCACGTCCTGTAACGCGATAATCGCTTCGGATGAGAAGGGCGGGATGCGAATCCCGCCCTTTTTGCTTGTGCACGCCACGCAACAAACGTCCTTGTCTTTTTTGCTATCGCTAGTAGTAATATTACATAGTGGCTTTTGCTACCGATAACAACACAGGGGACGATATGCTACCAGGACGTAGTTTGACTTCACGGCTGCACTTTGCTGCAGCCGTTTGCATTTCCGCGCTACTCGCCGGATGCGGTGCCGGCGACAGCGGCAGCGCAGTCCAGCAGGGCGCCGGCTCGGGCACCCGCCTGCTGGCCGCGGCGCCCGCTGCGGCCCCGGCGGTCGCGCCGGGCAGCATCCGCATGCACTTCCACCGCGTGCAGAACGGCACCGCCCAGTGGGGCGTGTATTCCTGGGACGGCCCGCAGCAGCCCAGCTCGGCCTGGATCACGGACCGCTTCATGTTCACCGGCACGGACGGCTTCGGCGGCTACGTCGACATCCCGCTGGCCGCCGGCAAAAGCGCGATCTGGTTCCTGGTCACCGACGGCGGCGGCACCAAGAATTGCGGCGCTGACCAGCACGCGGACCTGAACGCGGATGTGTCCAGCAAGGGCCAGGAGATCTGGATGCTGGAAGGCGACTGCACCGTCTACGCCAGCCGGCCGGCCCTCAGCTACGGCAGCCTGGCCTTCGCCAGCGCCCACTGGCTGTCGGCCACCACCCTGGCCTGGCCGGGCGTGCCCACCACCGGCAGCTACAGGCTGTTTTACGCGACCAATGGCGGCCTGACGGCCACGCCGGATGCCGCCGCCGGCCTGGCCGGCGCGGAAGGCAGCTTCACCCTGAGCCTCGCGCCCCTGTCCGACGCGATCCGCCGCAAGTACCCGCACCTGGCCGGCGCCACCGGCCTGCAGCTGGCCGCGGCGGACGCCGCCAAAGTCGCCGGGCTGGCCAGCGGCCAGTTCGCCATCGCCCAGTACGACGGCGCCGGCAACCTGGTGCAGGTGACCTCGCTGCAGACGGCCGGCATGCTCGACGAGGTGTTCGCGCAGGCGGCCGCGAACGCCCAGCTGGGCGTGACTTTCGACCGCGCCGGCGTGCCGACCTTCCGCGTGTGGGCGCCGACGGCGAAATCGGTCGCGCTGAACGTTTATCCGAACGCCGATGCGCCGGCCGCCAGCACCGTGCCGATGACGAGGGAAGCGGCCAGCGGCGTGTGGCGCTACACGGCGAGCGACGCGTCCTGGACCAACCGCGCCTACTACACCTATACCGTGCAGGTGCTGTCGCGCTGGGCGAACAACGCGCTGGTGACGAATACCGTCACCGACCCGTACTCGCCGAGCCTGAACGCCAACAGCACCCGCTCCTTCGTGGCCAACCTCGACAGCCCGGCGCTGAAACCGGCCGGCTGGGACGGCCAGCGCATTCCGAAGCTCGACGCGCCCACCGACATCGCCCTGTACGAGCTGCACATCCGCGATTTTTCGGCGCAGGACACGACGGTGCCGGCCGCCCACCGCGGCAAGTACCTGGCCTTCACCGACGACGACGCCAACCCGATGCGCCACCTGAAGTCGCTGCAGAAGGCCGGCATGACCCACGTCCACCTGTTGCCCAGCTTCGACTTCGCCAGCGTGAACGAGGCCGGCTGCGCGACGCCGGGCATTCCGAACGCGGCCGCCGATTCGACCGCCCAGCAGGCCGCGGTCGCCGCGGTACAGGACAGCGACTGCTTCAACTGGGGCTACGATCCGGTGCACTACAACGCGCCGGAAGGCAGCTATGCCAGCAACGCCAACGACGGCGCCGCGCGCGTGCGCGAGTTCCGCGCGATGGTGCAGAACCTGCACGAGACCGGCCTGCGCGTGACCATGGACGTGGTCTACAACCACACCAGCCAGTCGCAGCAGGGACCCTTGTCCGTGCTGGACCGCATCGTGCCGACCTATTACTACCGCCTCGGCGCCAACGGCAGCATCCTGAACGACAGCTGCTGCGCCGATACCGCCCAGGAAAACACGATGATGGGCAAGCTGATGATCGACTCGGTGTCGCTGTGGGCCAGGCAGTACAAGGTCGACAGCTTCCGCTTCGACATCATGGGCTTCACGCCGCTCGACCTGCTGAAGCGCCTGCAGGCGTCGGTGAACCAGGCCGCCGGCCGCGACATCTACCTGTACGGCGAAGCCTGGAACTTCGGCAACGTGGCCAACGACGCCCGCTTCGTGCAGGCGCGCCAGGCGAACATGGCCGGCACCGGCATCGGCTCCTTCAACGACCGCATGCGCGACGCGGTGCGCGGCGGCGGCTGCTGCGACAGCGGCAGTGCGCTGATCAGCCAGCAGGGCTTCATCAACGGCGTGTGGTACGACCCGAATGCGCAGGCGAACCAGAGCCGCGACGATGCCTTGCGCCTGGCCGACATGGTGAGGGTAAGCCTGTCCGGCACCCTGCGCGACTACCGCTTCACCGACCGTTCCGGTTCCCTGCGCACGAACGCCCAGATCGACTACTTCGGCCAGCAGGCCGGCTTCGCGGCCAGCCCGTCCGAGGTCATCAACTACATCGAGGCCCACGACAACCAGACCCTGTTCGACATCAACGCCTTCCGCCTGCCGCAATCGACCAGCCTGGCGGACCGCGTACGCGTGCAGAACCTGGGCGCGGCCATCGTGCTGCTGTCGCAGGGCGTGCCCTTCATCCATGCCGGCCAGGAGATCCTGCGTTCGAAGTCGCTCGACCGCGACAGCTACAACGCCGGCGACTGGTTCAACCGCCTCGACTACAGCTACACGTCCAACAACTTCGGCGTCGGCCTGCCGATGGCGGGGCCGAACCAGGACAACTGGGGCATGATGGCGCCGATCCTGACTAACCCGCTGATCAGGCCGGACACCCGCGCGATCCTGCAGGCGAAGGCGGTGTTCGAAGAGCTGCTGGCGATCCGCCAGGACTCGACCCTGTTCCGCCTGCGTACCGCCCAGGACGTGATCGAGCGCCTGAAATTCCATAACACCGGACCCGACCAGGTGCCGGGCGTGATCGTGATGGAAATCGACGGCAACGATCCTGGCAAATACCAGGGCGCGCAGTACAAGGGGGTGGTGGTGGTGTTCAACGTCGACAAGTCGGCGAAGACCATCGCCGTGCCGGCCCTGAAAGGCCGCAAGCTGCAGCTGCACCGGCTCCAGCGCAACGGCAGCGACGAGGTGGTGAAGTCCTCGGCTTTCGAACGCAACGGCGGGACCTTCAGCATCCCGGCGCGCACGGCCGCGGTGTTCGTCCAGAACGCCAACGATTGACGGCGCGACGTCGTAGTTGTAAATGAAAAGGGCCGGGAGTGACGAACTCCTGGCCCTTCGCTTCAGCTCAGCGGCAACCCGGCGCCGCGACAAGTCAGTTTCGCGGCAGGTTCAGGGCGCCGCCGCCCATCATGCGCGAATTTTCCAGTTCTTCCTTGTTGGCGGTCTTGACGGCAGTGGTGCGATCGACGTTACGGCGTGCGATCGAACTGCCGGTCGGGACGTAAGTCTCTTCCGGGCCGCTGCGCTGGGCGCTTGCGCCGTCCGGCGTTTCGGTCGCACAGCCGGCCAGCAGGGCCGAGCAGCTTGCGGCCAGCAGGATCAGGTACTTCATGGGGTCTCTCTCCTTATGGTGGTACTACGGTTGAAAAAGCGGTCGAATCCCGTTCACAACGCGACTCCAGAATCGGAATTTCATATGGGTTCCCGGTGTTTCTGCCTTGTTTTTACCGCATGAGGATCGCGGAATGATAGCCCCAACGAGGAGGGGATATTTCGAATTTGCAATTTTGCACCATTAACTGTAAATACGGCAATAAAGCGGACGTAAAAAAGCCTGCGGGCCTTCCGGCGCACAGGCTTTTTGTTTGAACCCGACCGCTGAAACTTACAGCACGTCGCTGGCGTGATCCGCCAGGCGCGAGCGCTCGCCGCGCGCCAGGGTCACGTGGCCGCCGTGGCTCCAGCCCTTGAAGCGGTCGACCACATAGGTCAGGCCGCTCGAGCCTTCGGTCAGGTAAGGCGTATCGATCTGGGCGATATTGCCAAGGCAGAGGATCTTGGTGCCCGGACCGGCGCGCGTGACCAGGGTCTTGATCTGCTTCGGCGTCAGGTTCTGGGCCTCGTCGATGATGAGGAACTTGTTCACGAAGGTGCGGCCGCGCATGAAGTTGAGCGACTTGATCTTGATGCGCGAACGGATCAGGTCCTGGGTCGCGGCGCGGCCCCAGTCGCCGGCATCGCCGTCGCCTTTCATCAGCACTTCGAGGTTGTCGTCGAAGGCGCCCATCCACGGCGACATCTTCTCTTCCTCGGTACCCGGCAGGAAGCCGATGTCCTCGCCCACCGGCACCGTCACGCGGGTGACGATGATCTCGTTGTAGACCTTGGTCTCCAGCACCTGGGCCAGGCCCGCCGCCAATGCCAGCAGGGTCTTGCCGGTGCCGGCCTGGCCGAGCAGGGTGACGAAGTCGACCTCCGGGTTCATGAGCAGGTTCAAGGCGAAGTTCTGCTCGCGGTTGCGCGCCGTGATGCCCCAGACATTGTTCTTGTTGTGGCTGTAGTCGCGCAGGGTCTGGAACACGGCGGTCTTGCCGTTGATTTCCTTGACCTGGCCCTGGAAGGGCGCTTCGCCATTGTTCGGTTCGAAGAACACGAACTGGTTCACCATCAGCGAGGGGATGAAGGGGCCGGTGACGCGGTAGTAGGTCGACGAGTTGCCGCCCTTGATTTCCTGCCAGGACTCCATGTTCTTGCCGTGCTTGGTCCAGAAGTCGTCCGGCAGCTGGACGATGCCCGAGTACAGCAGGTCGGTGTCTTCCAGCACGTGGTCGTTGAAGTAGTCCTCGGCCGCCAGGCCCAGGGCGCGCGCCTTGATGCGCATGTTGATGTCTTTCGACACCAGCACGATCGCGCGGCCCGACTGGTCGGCTTCCAGTGCGCGCACCACGCCCAGGATCTGGTTGTCGGCCTTGCCCGAAGGGAGGCCTTCCGGCAGGCTGGCGGCATTCAGGCGGGTCTGGAAGTACAGGCGGCCGCGCGCATCCTTGTTGCCCAGCTTGGCCAGCGGGATGCCGGTCTCGATGCCGTCGTCGTCGGTGTTGGCGATCAGGGCGTCCAGCGTGCGCGACACCTGGCGTGCGTTGCGCGCGACTTCCGACATGCCCTTCTTGTGGTTGTCGAGCTCCTCGAGCGTCATCATCGGCAGGTAGACGTCATGCTCCTCGAAGCGGAACAGCGAGGTCGGGTCGTGCATCAGCACGTTGGTGTCGAGCACGAACATCTTGGTGCTGCCGGCGCTGTCGGCCTTGCGGCTGGCCGAGGACTTGACGTTGACCTCGACCGGCTTGTGCTTGGCCGGATGCGGCTCGTTCATGTCGGTCTCGCGCAGCTTCGCGGCGGCGCCGTTCTTGCCGCTCTTGTCTGCGCGGGGAGGCGCGGGCAGCTTGGCCGGCGCGGCCGGCGGCGTCGTTTCGCGCACCGGCAGGCTCTCGCGACCCTGGCCCTCGGCCAGCAGCGCAGCCTTCGACTTGCGCGCACGGGTGGTCTTGGCCGGGACTGCCGGGCCGCTGATCAGGTCTTCGACCGGGTCGTTCTCCGCCTTCGCGGCTGCGCGGACAGGCGATTTGCCGGGTTCGGCCTTCGGGTAATCCTTTGCCAGCAGAATCGTCGCCGGCTTGCTTGGAATTTTCGGTAGTGGCATCAGGTTCTCAATCGGTATGAAGTCGGAAAAATGCGCCGCGCGGACGTGTGCGCCGCCGGGCCGGACAGATGCAACTGTGGGGGGAGCTGCGTGGCCCCGGCCGCTCATCAATGGGAGCGCGGCCGGCGGCCGGATTGGAATGATGCGTTGAGGTAAAACTAGGACTCAAAATAGGCAAACATCGGGCATCGGGTTAATCAACCGGAGCCATCCGTTCAGGGCTGGCTCTTCAGGAATTCGAGCACTTCCGCCACGTGATCATTGACTTTCACGCCACGCCATTCTTTCACCACTTTGCCGTTAGCGTCAATGACAAACGTACTGCGCTCGACCCCCCGTACCTTCTTACCGTACATGTTTTTCATCTTCATGACATCGAACTGGGTGCAGACCGCTTCTTCGGGGTCGGAGATCAATTCGAAGGGCAGGCCGAGCTTGGCCTTGAAGTTCTCGTGGGAACGCAAGGAGTCGCGGCTGATGCCGTAGACGGCGGCGCCCAGCGCGGTGATCTCGTCGTGGTGGTCGCGGAAGTTCATGGCTTCCGTGGTGCAGCCGGGGGTATTGTCCTTTGGATAGAAATACAGCACCGTGAACTTTGCCGGGCGACCCTGCAGCTCGAAGGTCTGGTCGCCGGTCATGGCGGCAGTGAAGTTGGCCAAGGGTTCGGTAGCTGTTGCGGATGGGCTTTCGGCCACGGGGTTCTCCTGTCAGGAACAATGAGCGCGGCGCGAAAGCCGCGGCTCAGGTTTTGGTGTCGAGGACGATCAGCTCTCCTGACCGGCCCGGTAGTTCTCCCCACTGAACTGGATATTCGGGCAGCGGGGCATGCTTTATCTTCTCATAATAGTCGGCCATTGAGGCAAGCTGATAGCCTTGAGCTTTCCAACCTGATAACAGCTGCTCGAAGATGGGGGCAAGTTTCTGTCCTTCAAGCTCGGCGTGCAGCGTATACACGTGGTCGCGCCGGTTTTCCGCCGTCAGCTTGAGGATGTGGGCGGCGATGTTCTGCGTCGTCAGCTCGGCGCCGCCCACTTCGCGGCCCAGCAGCTCGTCCAGGGTGGGCAGGGTGGTCGGCATCTGGATGTGCCGCATGCCGGTGAAGCGGTAGGGGCCGGCCTGCGGGTCGGCCAGCGCGCCATCGTCGAGCAGCATGGCGCGGCCGTCGGAGGCATAGGCGTAGCCCTGGGCGTCGTGGCGCCTGAAGGCATGCACGTTCATCTGCCAGCCGGCCGCGCCATGGGTATGCGGCGCCTCGCCGAACACCTGGGCGTAGCGCTGCTCGCTCTTCTGCATCATGCGATCGGTCCACTGCGCATCCCTGGCGCGGACATTGTCCTGCCATACCACGTGATCCCAGGTATGGATGCCGCATTCGAAGCCGGCATCGCGCGCGGCGCGCATCTCCGCCGCGCCCTTGGCGCCGATGTCCGGACCCGGCAGCAGCACGCCGTACATCAGGGTCTTGAAGCCGTAGTGTTCGACCACCGAGGTGCGCGAGACCTTCTGGAAGAAGCCGGGACGCAGGGCGCGCCGCATGGCCCAGCCGGTATGGTCGGGCCCCAGCGAGAACAGGAAGGTCGCGCCGGCGGCGTGCCGGCTCAGCATGCGCACCAGGTTGGGCACGCCGACCAAAGTGCCGCGGTAGGTGTCGACGTCGATCTTGAGGACGAGCAGAGGAGCCAAGTCGATTCCCTGCCGCTTAGTCCATCAGCGCCTGGGCGGCGCCGACCTGGCCGCGGTAGGCATCGAAGATGCCGCGCAGAGCGTCGGCCATGGTGGTGGTCGGTGCCCAGTCCAGGTCCTGCATCGTGTTCTCGATCTTCGGCACGCGGTTCTGCACGTCCTGGTAGCCGGCGCCGTAGTAGGCGCCCGAGCTGGTCTCGACGATCTGCACCTTCTGCGCGCCGGCCGCGTATTCCGGGTACTCGGCGGCCAGCTCGAGCATCATGCCGGCCAGGTCGCGGA
>NZ_JBFTRV010000018.1:0-123971 GCF_056399665.1 Massilia sp. 01N410
AGCCGGATGCGCACCTGGCTGCTGCCGTTCCGCGGCATCGCCAGCCGATACCTGGGCCACTACTTCGGCTGGCGCTGGGCGCTGGATGGCCAGCGCATTGCCAGTCCAGACGCCTTTTTGAGAGCGGCGCTCGGCAGATTCAACACTTAATGCAAACAGCGCCTTTTTTTTATCCTGCCGCGTTTGCCTCTCATTTCGCGCCGCCTGCCTGCATTTCGCGCCATACCGCCGCACTTCGTCGCAAGCCGCCGCGGCCGGGCGCCGGATTGCCTAGAGTGCCCCCATCGACAACGACAACAAGGGAGCACAGCATGCACATCGCCATCCGCGGCGCCATCCTCGCCCTCATCCTCGGCGCCACCGGCGCCCAGGCCGCCGACCTCACGATCCGCATCGACAACGTCGAGAACAACGACGGCCAGCTGATGGTTGCGCTGTACGACAGCGCCGCCGGCTACCTGAAGCAGCCGGTCCGCAAAACCTCGGTGGATGCCGTCGCCGGCAGCACCACGGTGGTATTCAAGGACCTGGCGCCGGGCGACTACGCCTTCTCGGTCCTGCACGATGCGAACGGCAACGGCCGCATGGACACCAACCGCATGGGCCGGCCGACCGAAGCGGTGGCCTTCAGCAAGGACGCCCAGGGCTTCATGGGTCCGCCTTCCTTCGAGGCCGCCAGGTTCACGGTGCCGGCCGATGGCGCCGCCGTCAGCGCCAGCCTGCGTTGAGGTTCCAAGGCTTGTGGTAACTTCCCGGTTGCTCAACAAGGAGAAACGATGCCGACCCACCCCGTCCGTGCCAATCACCCGCTGGACATGTTCGCCCTGTTCCGGCGCTGGCCCGCGTCGACGCGGCGCAACCTGGTCTATACGGCCCTGTGGAGCAGCCTGATCGGCATCGCATTGACGGTCCTGTTCGCGCTCACGGGGGCGCGCAGCGCCGTCCCCATCCCGAAACTGCTGGGCATGACCTTGCTGACCTCGAATACGATCGGCTTCCTGATCCATGGCGGGCTGGCGCTGCTGCGACGCGCCTTCCCCGCCGCCGCCGCGCGACGCTCGTGGGCGATGCGCGCCTGCCAGGTGCTGCTGATCGAATCCTGCGCCGTGCTCGGCTTTACCGTGCCGGATGCCTTGCTGCGCGGCGTCAACCCATTCCGCGCCTTGCTGATCGAGGGCGCGCTGGCGCCCATCCTGCCGATGGGACTGGTGGTCACCGCCATCACGATGGCGATCCTGGCCACCAACGAGCGCCGGCTGGCGCGCGAGACCGCCGCCGTCCAGCACCAGCAGCAGATCGCCGAGGCAGCACAACTGCTGGCCGAAGCCCGCCTGCGCACCTTGCAGGCCCAGATCGAGCCGCACTTCCTGTACAACACCCTGGCCAACGTGGTCAGCCTGATCGGCAGCGAGCCCGATCGCGCCAGGCACATGCTGGAACGCCTGATCGACTTCCTGCGCGCCAGCCTGGCCGCCAGCCGCGCCGAACAGGCGACTCTGGGCGCCGAGCTCGACCTGGCCGCCGCCTACCTCGACCTGCTGGCGGTGCGCATGGGTCCGCGCCTGCGCTGGCGCATCGAGGCCGACGAAGGCTGCCGCGACATGAAAATCGCGCCGATGCTGATCCAGCCGCTGGTCGAGAACGCGGTCATGCACGGCATCGAGCCGAAGATGGAAGGCGGAGAGATTCTGGTGCGCGCCGCCTGCGCCGCCGGCATCCTGTCCGTCGAGGTCAGCGACGACGGCATGGGACTGGGCGCCGCGCCGCCACGGTCCGGCAGTGGCGTCGGCCTGTCGAACCTGCGCGAGCGGCTGCGCAGCCTGCACGGCCCCAAGGCTCAGCTACAATTATTGGAAAATCAACCCAGCGGCGTGACCTCGCGCCTGCTGCTGCCACTGCCACCGCCACGACCACTGGACCAAGCGTGACCACCGCCCTGCTCGCCGACGACGAACCCCACCTGCTGTCCTATCTCGAGGAGCAGCTCGCCCTGGCCTGGCCCGACCTGAAGGTGGTCGGCCGTGCGCCCAACGGCGTGGAGGCCCTGCGCCTGATCGACGAGCTGGCGCCCGACATCGTCTTCCTCGACATCCAGATGCCCGGCCTGAACGGGCTGCAGCTGGCCAGCCGCCTGAGCGCCGGCGGCGCGTCCCCACGCGTGGTCTTCACCACCGCCCACGAACAGTACGCGCTGCAGGCCTTCGACAGCGAAGCCTTCGACTACCTGCTCAAGCCGATCCGCCTGGAGCGCCTGCAGCGCGCCGTAGACCGCCTGAAGGAGACGCTGGCGCAGCAGCCGCAGTCCCCCGCATCGGCACCCGCGCCGGAGACGGCCGCCCAGCTGGCCGCTATGCTGCGCCAGCTCGGCGTGCCCGTCCCCAACGCACCGGCAGCGGCGGCGCCGGCACCGCTGCAATGGATCCGCGCCGCGCAAGGCCAGGAGACACGCCTGATCGCGGTCGACGAAGTCATCTACTTCCAGAGCAACGACAAATACACCAGCGTCTTCATCGCCGACGGCGAACACCTGATCCGCACCCCGCTGCGCCAGCTGCGCGAACAGCTCGACGAGCAGAAGTTCTGGCAGATCCACCGCGGCGTCATCGTCGCCGCCCATCATGTGGCCGGCACCCGCACCGACTTTCGCGGGCGGCTGCTGGTCAAGCTCAAGGGCCGGCCGGAAGAGCTGGTGGTGAGCCGCAATTACGCCGAGCTGTTCAGGCAGATGTAACGCCCGGCCGGCGCAGCCTTTACCGGGCCTCGAACGGCCCCAGGTAATCCAGCTTGCCGATCTTGACGCCCTGGTTGCGCAGGATGTCGTAGGCGGTCACGACATGGAAGTAGAAATTCGGCAGCGCGAAGCTCAGCAGGTAGCTCTCGCCGCTGAAGCTGGCGCCGAAACTGCCGAACTTCAGGCTCACTTCGCGCTCTTCTCCGGCATCGACCTCGGCGCCATCCACGCCCTCCAGATAATCGATCGTATTCGCGATGCGCTGCTGCAGCTGCGCAAAGCTGGTCTCGTCGTCGGCGAACTTCGGGGCGTCGCCGCCGCTGAGACGCTGTACCGCGAACTTGGAGGCATCGCTGGCGCGCTGGACCTGGGCGGACAGCGGCAGCATGTCGTCGGCCAGGCGCGCGCCCAGCAGCGCCTCGGGCGCGATGCCGGCCTGGGCGGCGTGTTCCTCGCCTTTCTTCAGCAGGTCGGACAGGACTTTCAAGCCGCGCACGAAGGCGGGCACGGATGCTTTGGACAGGGACAGGGCCATCATTTCTCCTCGTTATGGTGAAAATAGTTTAGCTGGTTTCGCACGCAAGGGTTCGAGCATACCGCCGAGAGATTCGGCTGGCGCCCCGCTTTCAGGCATCTAGAATGAATTCACGTCACGCCTGCGGTGACGAGGAGAATGCCATGCTTCAAAAATATTTGGCCGAATTCATCGGCACCTTCTGGCTGGTGCTCGGCGGCTGTGGCAGCGCCGTGCTGTCCGCAAAATTTCCCGAGGTCGGCATCGGCCTGGCCGGGGTCGCGCTGGCCTTCGGACTGACCGTACTGACGGGCGCCTATGCGCTCGGACCGATCTCGGGCGGCCACTTCAATCCGGCGGTGACGGTCGGGTTGTGGGCCGGCGGCCGCTTCCCTGCGCGCCAGATCGCGCCCTACATCGTGGTCCAGGTTGCGGGCGGCATCGTGGCCGCCGCGGTGCTGTACGCGATCGCCAGCGGCAAGCCCGGCTTCGATGCCACGGCCGGCTTTGCCGCCAACGGCTATGGCGAGCACTCGCCCGGCAACTACTCGCTCGGTTCGGCCCTGATCACCGAAGTCGTGATGACCTTCATGTTCGTGCTGGTCATCCTCGGCGCCACCCATACCCGCGCACCGGTCGGCTTTGCCGGCCTGGCGATCGGCCTGGCGCTGACCCTGGTCCACCTGATCAGCATCCCGGTCACCAACACCTCGGTCAATCCGGCGCGCAGCACCGGGCCGGCCCTGTTCGCGGGCGTCTGGGCGCTGTCGCAGCTATGGCTGTTCTGGCTGGCGCCACTGCTGGGCGGGATCCTGGCCGGCGTGCTGTACCGCGGCGTACTGGAACGCGAGGTGCCGGAACCGGACGTGGCGGGGCGTCCGGAAGGCGGATGGCGGCCGGCCCACCATTAGCGCGGCGCCAGGAAGCGGAAGGTCGGCTCGATATTCATCGCGTGCAGGCGGCGCACGATGTCTTCGAGCGTGGCGTCCTTCAGCAGCAGGCCGTCCGGTGCGGCCTTGGGCCGGGCCGGGGCCGGCGCCGGCGCGCCTGCCTGGGCTTGCAGCACGAAGGCTTCGGCTGCCAGCGCATCGCTCGCGGCCGTCGATACCGGCTCGGCCAGTGCCGCTGCGGGGACGGCTGCAGGCGCCTGACGCCGTTCAAGCGCGCGCAAGGCGTTGCGGAACTGGTCCTCGGCAATGCTCTCCACGCTCTCCAGGAAGCCGGCCTGCCCCGCCAGCGGCGGCGTCACCTCCAGCCCCGATTCCTCGGCAAAGGACGCGCCCATGCCGGGATGGATGAAGGCGGCCCACTTGCCGCTGCGCGGATTCAGGCAGGGCGGCAGGTAGACCGGCGCGGTGGCGGCGTCCGGCGCCAGCTCCACACCAGGAAAATAGGTCTTGCGCAGCAGTTCGAGGAAGTCCTGGGCCTCCCCGGCCGGCACCGGCGTCTCCAGCGACAGCCACAGGCGGTAGGCGCTGGCGCCGTCGATGCTCACCGCCGGCGCCGGCAGCCCGAGTTCGGCCTGCAGGGCATTCGCCACCACGCACAGGCGGTCCCAGTGGCCGGCCTCGCCATCGCCGAAGATCTTACGGAAGGGAATGGCCAGCGCGCGCACCAGGCCATCCGCCGTCGTCAGCTTGATGGCGAGGGTGGTCCTGCCGAGGATGTGGGACGCCAGGACCTCGCGGGTCACGGACTCGGGCGCCAGGTAGAGGCGCGCCAGCTCTGCGATCAGTTTTTCCATATATGTTCCGTGCGTCCCGTAGTCAGGCCAGCTTGCCGCGGCGGGCGGCGTTCTTGCCGAGGGCGGCCAGGTCGAGATCGGCGTCGCCATGGTCGATGGCTTCCTTCAGCACGCCGAGCAGGCTGTCGCCGAAGGCCAGCGGCAAGCCCTTGCCCTGCCCTGCTTCCACCGCCAGCCGCACGTCCTTCTGGCCCAGCGAGAGCTTGAACCCGGCGGGGCTGTAGCGCTGCTCGGCGATCATGCCGCCATAGCCCTTGTACACGGGCGAACCGGCGAACAAGGTGGTCGTGATCAGGTCGATGAAGCCGGCGGCCGGGATGCCGTGCGCGCCGGCCAGCGCCGCCCCTTCGCCCATCGCTTCGATCGCGCAGGCCAGGGTCAGGTTGCAGGCCAGCTTGACCGCGTTTGCCTGTTCCGGCGCGTCGCCGAAGCGCCAGGTCTTCTGGCCCATCAGCGCGAGCAGCGGCTGCACGCGGTCGACCAGTTCGTCGGCGCCGCCGGCGAGGATATTCAGCTTGCCGGCTTCGGCCACGTCCACGCGGCCCAGCACGGGCGCCGCGACGTAGCCGATGCCCTTCTCCATGTGCAGGGCCGCCATCTCGCGCGCGAAGGCGACGGAGACCGTGGCCATGTTGACGTGAATGCTGCCCGGCGCCATCGCATCCAGCACGCCGCCGTCGATCATCACGGCGCGGGTCGCATTGTCGTCGGCCAGCATGCTGAAGACGACGTCGGCGATGCCGCACTCGGCGGCCGTGACGGCCGGCTTGGCGCCCTTGGCCGCAAGCAGCCGCACCGGCTCCGGATTGCGGTTCCAGACGTGGACCGGCTGGCCAGAACGCAACAGGTTGGCGGCCATGTGCTGGCCCATGGCACCGAGGCCGATGAATCCGATGGTCATGTGAATGCTCCTTTATCCGACAGCGAACGAAAGCGATATTAGAGCAGCAATCATGAATGTCCGCAGGACGGAATGCGCATCCCATGCGCTGCGCCGCCTGCCACCGCCGCACGCTAAGCTGGCGGCTCCTCAGCTCCCGCACGAACTCCATGGAAATTGCTGCTGTCACTTGCCTGTTCCTGCTGGTCGCCACGACCTTCATCCACTACGAGGTGCTGCGCCTGCTGACCGCCTTGCTGCCGGCCCTGCGCGTGCAGCCGCGCCTGCAGCTGGTCTTCGTCATCTTCGGCGCCTTCGCTGCGCACTTCACCGAGATCCTGCTGTATGGCGGCGCCTACTACCTGCTCGCCACCGCCTTCGGCGTCGGCAGCATGGGCGAACCGGGCCACCTGCCCTTCACGCGCTGCCTGTACTTTTCGGCCGAGACCTATACCACCCTGGGTTACGGCGACGTGCTGCCGCATGGCGACCTGCGCCTGCTGGCGGGGCTGGAGGCCCTGAACGGCATGCTGCTGATCGGGTGGACGGCGTCGTACACCTATCTGTCGATGGAGCGCTTCTGGGGCCGGGATGCGTGAGCAGGCACTTTCCAGTGCGCTCGTTTAGTCAGCAAAAATAAACTGGCCCGGAAATTTGAAACTTTATTGAGCTCATCGGCTTCCTCTGTATAAATATCGATTTCCCCGCACTGGAAGAGGCCATGAACGCAGCTCTCGGATACCTCCGCCGTCATGTCATTCAGGCCGCCGCAATTGCGGCATTGGCCAGCTTCGGCGCCGCCCACGCGCAAAGCGGCCGCGTGCCTTCGCACGCGAAGCCGGCCGTCGATGTGGCCAATCCCCTGGTCGGCACCGCCCCCCTCGACCAGCCGGCCTTGATCGGCAACGCGCCGCCAGCCGGCGAACTGCTGTATTCGGGGCTGACGTCGCCGGGTGCGCGGCTCCCGCAAAGCAAGACCGAGGCGGCACCGGTCAATGTCAACGTCGACCTCAGCTATCCCATGGGCGTCGACGCTTCCTACGCCTATGCCAATCCGACCATGATCGGCTTTACCGGCGGGGGCTCGGCCTATGGCGCCCAGGCCGCGCCGATCGTCATGCCGGTGGTGGGCGACTGGACCGTGCCGCCGAGCTATACGCAGGCTTACTACGACAAGGCGAGCGAGAAAGCCTCGCCCGGCTATTACGCGGTCGACCTGGCCACCTTCCATACGAAGGTGGAACTGACGGTGACGCGATCGACCAGCCTGATGCGCTTCACTTTCCCGGCGAGCCAGCGCGCCAACGTCGTCATCGACCTGCGCCGCGCCGGCGGCAAGGTGGAGGTGGTCGGCGACCGCAAGATCGTCGGCCTTGCCACCCGCAAGGACAGCGGCCCGGCCGCGGATGGCCCGTGGTTCGTCGCGGAGTTCTCGCGCCCATTTACCGGCTTCGGCACTTTCCGCGCGGTCCACGAGGGCCAGTGGGGCGTGCTCGGCGACAAGGACGTCGAGGCCGGCCGGCGCACCGTATCCGGCGGCAATGCGGGCGCCTACCTCACGTTCGCGACGCGGGCGGGCGAGCAGGTGCTGATGCGGATCGCCCACGGCTACAGCGCCGCCGAAGCCGAGCAGCGCCTGCGCGACGAGGTCTCGGACTGGAATTTCGAGCGCGTGCATACACAGGCGCGTGCCGCCTGGGCACAGCTGTTCGACCGCGTCGAAGTCAGCGGCGGCACGCCGAAGCAGCGCATGCTGTTCTATTCGACGCTGTACCACTCGTTTGCCAGCCCGTGGCTGGTTGCGCGCAAGGGCGAGCCTTTCACCGATGCCGCCGGCCATACCGAAGCGGCCGCCTACGACCACTACGGGCCGGTACCGTTCTGGGATACGGGTCGCAACCAGATCGCGCTGCTGATGCTGCTCGAACCGCAGGTCGTGCAGGACATCATGCGTTCCGAACTCGACATGGCCCGTGAACGCGGCTACATGAACACCTCCTTCCACGGCGACCATGCAGTGCTGCTCTACGACGGCGCAATGCGGCGCGGCATTCCCTTCGACTACGCCGCGGCGTATGCCTACCTGCGCAAGAATGCGCTTGATCCCAAGGGCCCGCGCGGCTACCTGGCCGAGTACATGCAGAACGGCTGGATCTCGGACATCATCCCGCCGGGCAATCCCAGCCCACCCTACGCGGGTGGCAAGGCCGGCGTCGCCAAGACGCTGGAATATGCCTGGGATGACTACGCGCTGTCCGACATGGCGCGCCGGCTCGGCAAGCTTGACGATGCGCAGATGTTCCTGCGCCGCGCCGCCAACTACCGGAACGTGTTCGATGCCTCGGTGGGATTCATGCGCGGCCGCACCGAGGACGGCAAGTGGATATCGCCCTTCGACCCGGGCGAGCCCTACTACAACTTCATGATGAAGGAAGCCTCGGGCTGGTCCACGCTGTGGCTGGTGCCGCAGGACGTGCACGGCTTGCTCGACCTGCTCGGCGGACGCGACGCCTTCAACGCCAAGCTCGACGCCTTCTTCTCCACGCCCTACACGCCCAAGGGCATCTGCCGCGACTGCACCGGCATGATCGGGCAATACGTGCAGGGCAACCAGCCGGACCAGCAGGCGGCCTACCTGTATGCGTGGAGCGGCCAGCCCTGGAAGACGCAGGCGCTGGTCCGCCGCATTCTCGACCAGCTGTACGGCAGCGATGCCAGCGGCTACGCCTACCCCGGCATGGACGACCAGGGCTCGACCTCGTCCTGGTATGTCATGAGCGCGATGGGCTTCTACCCGGTCGATCCTTCGACCGGCGACTACATCCTGGGCAGCCCGCTCTTCGACCAGGTTCGCCTGCACCTGGGCAATGGCAAGGTGTTCGAGATCCTTGCGCGCAACAACTCGGCCCGCAACATCTACATCCAGTCCGCGACCTTCAACGGCAAGCCCTGGACCAGGCCGTGGTTCAGCCAGGCCGACATCGCGAGCGGCGGCACACTCGTGTTCACCATGGGACCGGAGCCGAACAAGGCCTGGGGCGCCGACCCGCGGCAGGCGCCGCCCTCGATGTCGGGGCGGCAGGAAGGGTCCTTGAAGGAGCAGTGATTCGGCGTTCAAATGCGTGAGCCGAGGTACGGCAGCTCACGCATTGATCGAATTAGCGTTCGACGTACAGCTTCTCGGTCGCCTTTTTTAACTCGGCATGAGGCAGGAACTGGTCCGCAAGAGTCAGGATGGCATGCAGGTTGTTTTTCAGTTTGTCCAGCTCGATCGTTCCCGGCATGATCGCGGTTTGCAACAAGTGAACAGCCATGTCGGCCAGGAGCAGACGCTGTTTTTCCATCCATTCGGCGGGAGCCTTCCTTGTGGCTGGATTGCACAGGTAAGCGTCTTCAACAGCCCCATGTATTTCCCAGCCCATTCGAGCGAGTTCGTTTCGCTTATTCTCATCCATACTGGTTCCTGAATATTCTACCGTCAGACCACAGCGGCGCTGAACGACTCGGGCCGCCGCGCAAGCAGATGGGACAGCCGTTGAAGACCCTCCTGCAAGCGTCCACGGTCCTTGATGCTGCCCAAGGAGATCCGGATTGCATTCACGGATCCGCTGCCGGTCGCGAATGCCTCCGCCGGCGTGACTGCGATGCCCTCTCTGTCGGCCGCACGCGCAAGCTGCGAGGAGTTCCAATACGCCGGCAGCTCGAGCCATACATGGAGGCCGTCACCAAAGCCGCTGTACCGTCCCGCCAGGATATCCCGAGCCATCCGGTGGCGCAGGCGCGCCTCCCTCCGTACGCCTTCCATCAATCCGTTGGCCGAACCGTCGACGATCCACTGAGTGGCCAGTGCGGCCGTCAGGGGAGCGACCATCAGCGCGAATGATCGTAGCGCGGCCAGGAAGCGTTCGCGTTCGTACGGGTCGCGTACGAGCACGAAGGCAACCCGCAAGCCCGGCGTCAGGCATTTCGACAGGGTCGAAATGTAGACCACCTGTTCCGGGGCAAACGCGGCAACAGGTGGTGGCGGGGCATCGGCAAGGAGCCAGTAGGGATCGTCCTCGACGACGCGTACATTGCAGCGCTTCGCGATGCCGGCGAGTTCCTTGCGCCGGCGTTCCGGCATGGTGATGGCGGTCGGGTTCTGTAGGGTCGGATTGAGATAGACCAGCCCGGGCTTGTGCTGGCGGCACGCTTCCTCCAGCATCTCGGGCACCATCCCGTGCTGGTCCGCTTCCACCGCGATGAGGTGCCGGCCGAACTGGGTCGCTGCGGCGCGCAAGCCGGGATAAGTCGTTGGCTCTGCCAGGATGACACCGCCAGGCTCCGTCAGCGCAAGGATCAATGCGGCGATCGCCGCTTGCGCACCCGGACAGACAACGAGCTGGCGAGAATCCAGATGTCCAAACATCGGTTCGAGCCATTTGGCGCCAGCCTTGCGGTCGGCATCGCTTCCCCCGCCCAGGTGGTAGGTCATCAACAATTCATTATCTGCCCTCATCAATACTTGAGACAAACCCTGTTTCAACATGTCGTCGAAGTCCACGCCATCCGGCGGTGGCGGGGTATTCATGCTCAGGTCGAGAATCGAGGTCAATTCGACTTTCGGCGCCGCGACATAAGTGCCTCGGGCGCCGCGACCCTCCAGCAAGTTGCGGCGCCTGGCTTCGTCGTAGGCGCGCGTGATCGTCGTCAGGTCGACGTCCAGCTGTGCCGCCAACTGGCGCTGCGGAGGCAGACGGTCGCCCGGTTTCAGCGATCCGTCCGCCACCGCCGCCTGCAAGGCATCCGCAATCTGCAGGAAACGTGGCCCCTTGTTCCCGGCCAGTCGCGGCAACCAGATTGGCAGATCCTCATCTTGTATGGTTCTCAACTGGGACATTTTGTCTCAATGTATGGAAATTGCTTTTAAGTAGAATGCCTCAGAACCTGCAGTAATACCATCCTTGCACGGCGGTCGCTGGCGTTTTCTCATCTCTCATCTCTCATCTCTCATCTGCATCGGCAAATCATGGACTGGATTCCAATCGTCTTCGTCATATTCAAGTTTCTCGTGCTCGCCACGGGCATGTTCTTCGCCATCAAGTGGCATTACGATCAGGGGAAGAAGGATAAGGACAAGAAGAAGGAGGCACGCGCAGTGCTGCGCGCAGGCGTCAAGGTGGCCGCCATCTTCCTGGTGTCGCTGCTGGGCCTGGGACTCGTCACCTTCGAGCTGATCAAGCTCCTCGGGATGTAAGCGCCCATAAAAAAACCGGAACACGGTTCCGGTTTTCGGTACAGCAGCCAGTTGGCAGATCAACGCTTGCGCGGTGGCGGCAGGTCGGTGCAGACGCCTTCGTAGGCTTCCGCCGCCATGCCGATCGACTCGCCCAGGGTCGGGTGCGGGTGGATGGTCTTGCCGATGTCCACGCCGTCCGCGCCCATCTCGATCGCCAGGGCGATCTCGCCGATCATGTCGCCGGCGTTGGTGCCGACGATTGTGCCGCCGACGATGCGGTGGGTCTCGGCGTCGAACAGCAGCTTGGTGAAGCCTTCCGAACGGCCGTTGGCCACGGCGCGGCCCGAGGCGGCCCACGGGAAGTGGCCCTTCTCGACCTTGATGCCCTTGGCCTTGGCTTCGTCTTCGGTCAGGCCGACCCATGCCACCTCCGGATCGGTGTAGGCCACCGACGGGATCACCTTGGCGTCGAAGAAGGCCTTCTCGCCGTGCGCGGCTTCGGCGGCCACATGCGCTTCATGCACGGCCTTGTGCGCCAGCATGGGCTGGCCCACCAGGTCGCCGATCGCGAAGATGTGCGGCACGTTGGTGCGCATCTGGCCGTCGACCGGGATGAAGCCGCGGTCGGTGACTGCCACGCCGGCAGCTTCGGCGCCGATCTTCTTGCCGTTCGGGCTGCGGCCCACGGCCACCAGCACCAGGTCGTAGACCTGGGCTTCCGGCGCCGGCTGGCCCGCTTCCGCTGCTTCGAAGCTCACCTTGATACCCTCCGGCAGCGCTTCCACGCCGACGGTCTTGGTCTTCAACATGATGTTGTCGAAGCGGTGGGCGTTGAACTTCTGCCAGACCTTGACGGCCTCGCGGTCCGCGCCCTGCATCAGGCCGTCCATCATCTCGACCACGTCGATGCGCGCACCCAGGGTCGAGTACACGGTTGCCATCTCGAGGCCGATGATGCCGCCGCCGATCACCAGCATGCGCTTCGGTACCTGGCGCAGCTCCAGCGCGCCGGTCGAATCGACGATGCGCGGATCTTCCGGCACGAAGGGCAGCTTCACGACCGCGGAACCGGCCGCGATGATCGCCTTCTGGAACTGGACCACCTTCTTGGCGCCGTCAGGACCGGTCACTTCGATGTGGTTCGGGCTCAGGAACTTGCCGACGCCCTGCACCACGTTGACCTTGCGCGCCTTGGCCATGCCGGCCAGGCCGCCGGTCATGGTCTTGATGACCTTGTCCTTGTAGGCGCGCAGCTTGTCGATGTCGACGCTGGGCGCGGCGAAGCTGACGCCGATGTCGGCCATGTGCGCGGTCTCGTCCATGATGTGGGCCACGTGCAGCAGCGCCTTGGACGGGATGCAGCCCACGTTCAGGCAGACGCCGCCCAGGGTCGCGTACTTCTCGACCAGCACGGTGTTCATGCCGAGGTCGGCGGAGCGGAAGGCGGCCGAGTAGCCGCCGGGGCCCGCGCCCAGCACCATCATTTCGCATTCGACGTCGACCTGGCCGCTGTAGCTGGCCGCGTTCGGGATCGGCGCGGCGGGCGCGGCCGGCTTCTGCTCGGCAGCCGGCGCGGCCGGGGCCGCAGGTGCGGCGGCGGCAGCCGGGGCCGGGGCCGCGGCCGGTGCAGCGCCTGCCCCGGCTTCTTCCGACACGGTCAGCAGCAGCGAACCTTCGTTCACCTTGTCGCCGACCTTGACCTTCAGTTCCTGCACGACGCCGGCGTGGGTCGACGGGATCTCCATGCTGGCCTTGTCGGACTCCACGGTCACCAGCGACTGGTCGACCTTGATGGTATCGCCCGGCTTGACCATCAGTTCGATGATCTCGACGTCCTTGAAATCGCCGATATTCGGGACTTTGACTTCAACGGTGCTCATCTTGTCGGCTCCTTACAGCAGCGTCTTGCGCAGGTCGGCCAGGACGTCGGCCAGGTAGGCGGCGAAGCGGGCCGCACCGGCGCCGTCGATCACGCGGTGATCGTAGGACAGCGCGATCGGCTGCATCAGGCGCGGCTGGAAGGCCGAACCGTCCCAGACCGGCTTCATGGCCGACTTGGACAGGCCCAGGATGGCCACTTCCGGTGCGTTGATGATCGGCGTGAAGTTGGTGCCGCCGATGCCGCCCAGCGACGAGATGGTGAAGGTCGCGCCCTGCATGTTGGCCGGCGACAGCTTGCCTTCGCGCGCCTGCGCGGACAGCTCGCCCATCTCGGTGGCGATCTGCGAGACCGATTTCTTGTCGGCGTCCTTGATCACCGGGACCACCAGCCCGTTCGGCGTGTCCGCCGCGAAGCCGATGTTGTAGTACTGCTTGAGGATCAGCGCGCCGTTCGGCTCGTCCAGCGAGGCGTTAAATGCCGGGAACTTCTTCAGCGCGGCGACCGACGCCTTGATCACGAAGGCCAGCATGGTCAGCTTGACCGGCGACTTGGCTTTCGCGTACGCGGCGTTGGAGTCGACGCGGAACTGTTCCAGGTCGGTCACGTCGGCTTCTTCGAAGTGCGTGACGTGCGGGATCATGACCCAGTTGCGGTGCAGGTTCGGGCCGGAGATCTTCTTGATGCGCGACAGCGGCTGGGTTTCGGTCGGGCCGAACTTGCTGAAGTCCAGCGACGGCCACGGCAGCAGGTTCATGCCTGCGCCACCGCCGGCTGCTGCCGGTGCGGCGGTCGGGCCCGCGGCCATCACGCCCTTCACGAAGCCCTGCACGTCCTGCTGGGTGATGCGGCCTTTCGGACCGCTGCCCTTGACCTTGCCCAGGTCGACGCCGAGTTCACGCGCGAACTTGCGCACGGACGGCGATGCGTGGGCGCTGGCGAAGCTCGGGGCCGGGCCTTCCGATGCTGCCGGTGCGGCGGCCGGTGCCGGTGCGGCGGCCGGAGCCGGGGCCGGGGCTGCCGGTGCGGGCGCGGCGGCGGCCGGTGCCGGAGCAGCAGCCGGTGCCGGAGCAGCAGCGGCCGGCGCAGCTTCGGCGGCGCCCGCGGCTTCTTCAACGGTCAGCACCAGCGAACCTTCGGCGACCTTGTCGCCGACCTTGACCTTGATTTCCTTGACGACGCCCGCATGGCTGGAGGGGATCTCCATGCTGGCCTTGTCCGATTCCACCGTGATCAGCGACTGGTCGACCTTGATGGTGTCGCCCGGCTTGACCATCAGCTCGATGACTTCCACTTCCTTGAAGTCGCCGATGTCGGGGACTTTGACTTCCACAATGCTCATGTTTGTTAGCTCCGTATTTTTAGTTAGCCAAGGCCCGTCGTACCCGCGCAGGCGGATACCCAAGTTCGTGCGGTCTGCCACCAACTTGGATCCCCGCCTTCGCGGGGATGACGGCTACTCGAGCATTACAGGGTCGGCGGATAAGGCTTGTTGGCATCGATGCCGTACTTGGCGATCGCGTCCGCCACGGTCTGGGCCGGGATCTTGCCTTCCTCGGCCAGGGACTTCAGCGCGGCGACCGTGATGTAGTAACGGTTCACCTCGAAGAAGTCGCGCAGCGCGGCGCGGGTGTCCGAGCGGCCGTAGCCGTCGGTGCCCAGCACCTTGTAGGTGCGGCCGTTCGGGATGTAGGCGCGGATCTGCTCGGCGAACATGCGCATGTAGTCGGTGGTCGCGACGATCGGGCCCTGCGAATCCTTCAGCAGCTGGGTCACGTACGGCAGACGCGGCGACTGGGTCGGGTTGTGCAGGTTCCAGTGATCGGCGTCCTGGCCGTCACGGGCGAGCAGCGTGAACGACGGGCAGGACCAGATGTCGGCGGCGACGCCCCAGTCGTTCTTCAGCAGCTCGGCGGCGAAGACCGACTCGCGCAGGATCGTGCCCGAACCCATCAGCTGGACGCGGTTGGCGGCCGACTTGTCGCCTTCCTGGAACAGGTACATGCCCTTCAGGATGCCCTCTTCCTGGCCCGGCTTGATGCCCGGCTGCTCGTAGCTCTCGTTCATGATGGTGATGTAGTAGAACACATCTTCCTGCTTCTCCACCATGCGATGCAGGCCGTTCTGGATGATCACCGCCACTTCGTGGGCGTAGGTCGGGTCGTACGGAATGCAGGTCGGGATGGTCGCCGCGATGATGTGGCTGTGGCCATCTTCGTGCTGCAGGCCTTCGCCGTTCAGCGTGGTACGGCCGGCGGTGCCGCCCATCAGGAAGCCGCGGGCGCGGATGTCGCCTGCCAGCCAGACCAGGTCGCCGACGCGCTGCATGCCGAACATCGAGTAGAAGGTGTAGAACGGGATCATCACGCGGTTGTTCGTCGAGTACGACGTCGCCGCGGCGATCCACGAGCACATGCCGCCCGCTTCGTTGATGCCTTCCTGCAGGATCTGGCCGGCCTTGTCTTCGCGGTAGTACATCACCTGGTCCTTGTCGACCGGTTCGTACAGCTGGCCCTGCTGGTTGAAGATACCGATCTGGCGGAACAGGCCTTCCATACCGAAGGTACGCGATTCGTCGACCAGGATCGGCACGATGCGCTGGCCGATTTCCTTGTCCTTCAGCAGCGAGGTGATCACGCGGACATAGGCCTGGGTGGTCGAGATCTCGCGGCCCGGGGCGGTCGGATCGAGCACGGCCTTGAAGGTTTCCAGGGCCGGCACCGGCAGCTTCTCGTCGGCCTGTTCGCGGCGCGACGGCAGGTAGCCGCCGAGGGCCGCGCGGCGCTCGTGCAGGTACTTGATTTCAGGCGCGTCGTCGGACGGCTTGAAGAAGGGGATCTCGGCCAGCTTGTCGTCCGGGATCGGAATGGCGAAGCGGTCGCGCATTTCGCGGATGGCTTCGTCGTCCAGCTTCTTGGTCTGGTGCGCGGTGTTGCGCGCCTCGCCCGACTTGCCCATGCCGAAGCCCTTGACGGTCTTGACCAGCAGGACGGTCGGCGAGCCCTTGTTTTCCTGGGCGTTCTTGAAGGCGGCGTAGATCTTGTGCGGATCGTGGCCGCCGCGGGTCAGGCGCCAGATGTCGTCATCGGTCATGTTGGCAACCATCTTCAGCAGCTCGGGGTGCTTGCCGAAGAAGTGCTTGCGCACGTAGGCGCCGTCTTTCGCCTTGTAGTTCTGGTATTCGCCGTCGACGGTTTCCATCATCACGCGCTGCAGGATGCCGTCCTTGTCCTTGGCCAGCAGGGCGTCCCAGCCCGGGCCCCAGATGACCTTGACGACGTTCCAGCCGGCGCCGCGGAAGTCCGCTTCCAGTTCCTGGATGATCTTGCCGTTGCCGCGTACCGGACCGTCCAGGCGCTGCAGGTTGCAGTTGACGACCATGACCAGGTTGTCGAGCTTCTCGCGCGCGGCCATGCCGATCGCGCCCATCGATTCCGGCTCGTCCATCTCGCCGTCGCCGCAGAAGACCCAGACCTTGCGGTTGTCGGTGTCGGCGATGCTGCGGGCCTGCAGGTATTTCAGGAAACGCGCCTGGTAGATCGCCATCAGCGGGCCCAGGCCCATCGAGACGGTCGGGAACTGCCAGAAACCCGGCATCAGTTTCGGGTGCGGGTAGGAAGACAGGCCCTTGCCGTCGACTTCGCGCCGGAAGTTCAGCATCTGTTCTTCGCTGATGCGGCCTTCCAGGAAGGCGCGCGCATAGACGCCCGGCGAGGAGTGGCCCTGGATGTACAGCAGGTCGCCGCCGTGATTCTCGCTCGGGGCCTTCCAGAAATGGTTGAAGCCGATGCCCAGCACGTTGGCCAGCGAGGCGAAGGACGACAGGTGGCCGCCCAGGTCGCCGTCGGCGCGGTTGGCCTTGACGACCATCGCCATGGCGTTCCAGCGCATCCACGAGCGCAGGCGCTCTTCATATTCGAGGTTGCCCGGGCAGTGCTCTTCGAGGTGCGCCGGGATGGTGTTGACGTATGCGGTATTGCTGGAGAACGGCATCTGGGCGCCGCGGCGGCGGGCCAGATCGACCAGGCGCTCCAGCAGGTAGTGGGCGCGGTCGGTGCCTTCGAATTCGATGACTGCTTCGAGCGCGTCGAGCCATTCCTTGGTCTCGATCGAATCCGGATCATTGGCGGCCTGGGCCGTCAACTGGTCGAGTTGAGCTGACATTGCTACGTCTCCTTGAGTTGGTGCCCCACCCGACCTTGAGCCTGACTGCGGACGTTTGGTGGCGAAAAGACTATCCCTAAATTAAAGCCTGTCGATTCTACCAGTGGAGCACCTGTTTTTCAAAATACGATATACGATTTCATAATATGAAAAATGGCATGCGCCCTACATACGCCGGCGCCGCGCATATATACATCGTCGTCCCCGCGCAGGCGAGGATCCACGTTCTGTTCGCGCTATCGAAACGCCAGCAAACCTGGATCCCCGCCTGCGCGGGGACGACGGAGAAATACGCGGCAAGGCCGGAATTAAACGCGGCAAGGCCGGTTTTTTTACTAACAATAATCTTCGCCGCCCAACTCGGCAGCAACATCCATAAATATGACGTCGAACGCCTCTTCGCGGCGCGCGATACCGGACGGGCACGTATAATTTCGTTTTTGTCCAGAAGCCGAGTCCCGCCATGCCTGCCCAACTGATCGACGGAGTCAAACTTTCCCAACAACTGCGCGCCGACATCGCCCGCCGCGCCGCCGAACTCACCGCCGAAGGCCGCCAGCCCGGCCTGGCCGTGATCATCGTCGGCGACGATCCGGCCAGCCACGTCTACGTGCGCAACAAGGTCAAGGCCTGCAACGAAGCCGGCTTCCACTCGGTGCTGGAAAAATACGAGGCGGACTTCTCGGAGCAGGCCCTGCTGGACCGCATCGCGGCCCTGAACGCCGACCCGGCCATCCACGGCATCCTCGTGCAGATGCCGCTGCCCAGGCACATCGATCCGTCGAAGGTGATCGAAGCGATCGCCACCACCAAGGACGTGGACGGCTACTCGGTGCTGTCGGCCGGCGAACTGGTCGCCAACCTGCCGGGCTTCCGTCCCTGCACCCCGTACGGCTGCATGAAGCTGATCGAGACCACCGGCGTCGACCTGCGCGGCAAGCACGCGGTCGTGATCGGCCGTTCGAACACGGTCGGCAAGCCGATGGCCCTGCTGCTCTTGCAACAGAATGCCACCGTCACCATCTGCCATAGCGCGACGCCGGACCTGGGCTACCACACCCGCCAGGCCGACATCGTGGTTGCCGCGGTCGGCCGCCGCAATACCCTCCGAGGGGACATGGTCAAGCCGGGCGCCATCGTGATCGACGTCGGCATCAACCGCGACGACGAAGGCAAGCTGTGCGGCGACGTCGATTTCGCCAGCGTCAGCGAAGTGGCCTCGCACATTACGCCGGTCCCGGGCGGCGTCGGCCCGATGACGATTACCATGCTGTTGATGAACACGCTCGAGTCCGCGGAACGCGGGCTTGCCAAGAATCAAGCAAAGCCTGGCCAGGCCTCGGGGATGGACCCGAAACCCGGCCTCGCCTGAACACTGAAAGGAATACCATGAGCATCGATGCCAGCAATCCTCTTCTCGCGAATCCACTTCTCGATTTCTCGGGCCTGCCGCGCTTCGATGCGATCAAGCCCGAGCACGTCACCCCGGCGATCGAGCAGCTGATCGCCGATGCTCGCAACGTGGTCCAGCAGCTGGAAGCGCCCGGCGACAAGGTGGGCTGGGACAGCTTCGTGGTCCCGCTCGAGGAAGCCACCGAGCGCCTGGGACGCGCCTGGGGCGTGGTCAACCACCTGAACCACGTGATGGACACGCCCGAGCTGCGCGCCACCTACAACGAGAACCAGCCGAAGGTGACGGAGTTCTGGACCGAGCTGGGCCAGAACGAGGCGCTGTTCGCCAAGTACAAGCAGCTGCACGCCAGCACGGAATTCGTGAACCTGACGCCGGCGCGCAAGCGCATCGTCGAGAACGCCCTGCGCGACTTCCGCCTGGGCGGCGCCGAACTGCCCGAGAAGCAGAAGGAACGCTTCGCCGAGATCCAGGAGCAGCAGGCTGCGCTCTCCACGCGCTTCTCGGAAAACGTGCTGGACGCGACCAACGATTTCAAACTGCTGGTCGAGAACGAAGCCGATCTGTCCGGCCTGCCCGACGACGCCAGGGCCGCGGCCCGCGCCGCCGCCGAACGCGACGGAAAGCAGGGCTGGCAGTTCTCGCTGCACTTCCCCTCCTACTTCCCGGTGCTGCAGTTCGCAGACAAGCGCGAGCTGCGTGAAAAAATCTACCGCGCCAATGCCACCAAGGCGTCCGAGATGGGCGTCGTGTTCTCCGAAGTCGAGAAGTGGGACAACACCAGCAACATCGCCCAGCTGCTGAAGCTGCGCGACGAGGAAGCCAAGCTGCTCGACTTCCGCAGCTTCGCCGACGTCTCGCTGGAGCCGAAGATGGCCGAGAGCCCGGAACGCGTGATCGAGTTCCTGGAAGACCTGGCGCGCCGCGCCCGTCCCTACGCCGAGAAGGACCTGGCGGAGCTGCGCGCCTTCGCCAGGGACGAACTGGGCATCGAAGAGATGCAGGCCTGGGACGTCGCCTACGCCTCCGAAAAGTTGCGCGAGAAGCGCTACGCATTCTCGGCCCAGGAAGTGAAGCAGTACTTCCCCGAGTCCAAGGTCGTGGCCGGCCTGTTCGGCGTGATCTCCAGGCTGTTCGGCGTGAGCATCGCGCCGGACCAGGGCCCGGTCTGGTATCCGGACGTGCGCTTCTATCGCATCGAGCGTGACGGCAAGCTGATCGGCCAGTTCTATCTCGATCCGTATGCGCGTCCCGGCAAGGGCCAGGGCGCGTGGATGGACGATGCCCGCGGCCGCCGGATGGCGACCGGTGGCATCGTGCAGACGCCGATCGCCTACCTGGTCTGCAACTTCACCCCGCCGGCCATCGTCGACGGCCAGCAACAGCCCTCGCTGTTCACCCACGACGAAGTGACGACCCTGTTCCACGAGTTCGGCCACGGCCTGCACCACATGCTGACCGAAGTCGACGAATTGAGCGTGTCCGGCATCTCGGGCGTGGAATGGGATGCGGTGGAACTGCCGTCGCAGTTCATGGAAAACTTCTGCTGGGAGTGGGACGTCCTGCAGGGCATGACCGCCCACGTGAAGACGGGCGAGCCGCTGCCGCGCGAGCTCTACGACAAGATGCTGGCGGCGAAGAACTTCCAGTCCGGCATGCAGACGCTGCGCCAGGTCGAGTTCTCGCTGATCGACATGCACCTGCACTACGACTTCGACCCGCACAGCCAGAAGACGGTGCAGGCGCTGGTGGACGAGGTGCGCAGCAAGTTCTCGGTGCTGATCCCGCCCGCGTTCAACCGCTTCCAGCACAGCTTCGGCCATATCTTTGCCGGCGGCTATGCGGCAGGCTACTATAGCTACAAGTGGGCGGAAGTGCTGTCGGCCGATGCCTATGCCGCCTTCGAAGAGGCGGTCGAGGCGGGCGGCGCCGCGCTGGATGAAACCGGCAAGCGCTTCCACCGCGAGATCCTGTCGGTGGGCGGTTCGCGTCCTGCGCTCGAATCGTTCAAGGCCTTCCGCGGCCGCGAACCGCAGATCGATGCCCTGCTGCGCCATAGCGGCATGCAGGCGGCTTGATGGCCCCGGGGCCTGGACGGAGACGAGCATGAGGGATAGGCAGGTCGAGGACGGCGGGCGGCGCGGGCGGCGGATGCTGCCGGGGCTGGTGCTGCTTGCCTGCGTCTCCGGCGCTGTCTCCGCCCAGGTCTATAAATGGACCGACGCACAAGGCACGGTCCACTATGGCGACACGCCGCCGGTGCAAGCGGCGTCCAGCCAGCTCACCACGCCGTCCCAGGACGGGGCCGGCCAGGGCGCCGCCCTCCCCTACGAACTGGCGCGGGCCGTCAAGGCCAGCCCGGTCACGCTGTACACCACGACGCAGTCCGCCTGCGCCGGCTGCGACCAGGGCCGGGCCCTGTTGCGCGCCCGCGGCGTGCCCTATACCGAAAAAACCGTCAACACCGACGAGGACAAGGAACTGCTGCGCCAGCTCGACGCCAGGCTGGAACTGCCGCTGCTGGTAGTCGGCAGCCGCAAGGTCGCCGGCTTCCAGGAGGCCGCCTGGCAGGCGGCTTTGACGGCGGCGGCCTATCCGCGCTCGGCCCAGCTGCCGTCCGGCTACCGTCACGCGGCGCCGGAACCGGCCGCGCCGGGCAAGCCCTACGGCGTGCGCAACCCCGCGCCGCCGGATGAAGCCGCGGCCCAGGCCGCCGAACAGCAGCCGCGCCGCCCGGCCGCGCGCGACGCCGCGCCGCCCACCACGGCGCCCGCCAGGCCGCCGGCGGGCAATGCCCCGCCCGGTTTTCAATTCTGACGCATCGAACGCCCATGACCCGGATCGACTTCCATACGAATATCCCCGACAAGCTCGGCTACGCCTGCCGACTGGCGCGCAAGGCCTATGCCGCGCGCGGCAAGGTCGTGCTGCTGGCCGAGACCAGCGACCAGGCCGACCAGCTCAACGAGGCGCTGTGGACCCTGTCCGGCACCGACTTCGTCCCGCACGTGATGGCGGGCGATCCGCTGGCGCCGGAGACGCCGGTCATCGTCACCGTCGACGAACGCGCCGCCCTGCCCCACCACGACATGCTGGTCAACCTGACGCGCCGCACGCCGGAAGGCATCGACCAGTTCGCGCGCGTGTTCGAGATCATCTCGACCGACGAGGAAGACGCCGCCGCCGGGCGCGCCCGCTACGTCGCCTACCGCAAGCAGCAGTATCCGCTGACCCACTTCGTGGCAGGCCAGTCATGACCGATACCCCCTCCTTCGACGAGATCCCGGTCCTGACCGAGGTGGTGGCCGAGCCGGCGCCTGCTTCTGCGCCTGCTCCGGATGTGGTGGCGGAAACGGCGGCGCTTGCCCAACCGGCTGCCGAAGCTGCCGTCGCGCCGATCGAGGATGCCGCCCCGCCCGAACCTTCAGCGGCCGCAGCGGCCCCGGCCCCGGCCGACGCCGGCGCCCTCGACGACGAGGCCTGGCGCACCCTCGAGGAACGCCTGGTCACGCGCGTGCTGGACCGCCTGCAGCCGCGCATCGACGTGGTGCTGGAAGACCAGCTGCGCGACCAGATGGCGATCGTGCTGGACCACGTGGCCGAACGTCTCGGCCTGGAACTGCGCAGCGCGCTGCAGCAGTCGATCGAACACGTGGTCGCCCGCGCCGTACAGCAGGAACTGGCCCACCTGAGCGCGCGCCAATCCTGAGCATTTCGCGGCTTTTCCGACCCGTCGCGGGGCAAGTGCGCACCGGCTTCGTGCGGTCTTCAGCTTTTGCTTTTCCAGTCCGGAAAATTGATGTACCTTTTCCTGGCGTATGGCGCAAATTACTGGAGAACTCGGAGACACGCATGCAGGCAAAACTGAAACTCACCCTCATCCCGGCCGCCGTCGCGCTGGCCTTCGCCGGCTCCGCCGCGGCCCAGCAGGTCGTCAAGATCGGCCACGTGGCGCCGATCTCCGGGCCCAGCGCCCACCTCGGCAAGGACAACGAAAACGCCGCGCGCATGGCGGTCGACGAACTCAATGCCAAGCCCTTCACGATCAACGGCCAGAAGGTCACGCTGCAACTGGTCTCGGAAGACGACGGCGCCGATCCCAAGCAGGGCACGGCGGTCGCGCAGAAGCTGGTCGACGCCCACGTCAACGGCGTGATCGGCCACCTGAACTCGGGCACCACGGTGCCGGCCTCGAAGATCTACAACGATGCCGGCATCGTGCAGATCTCGCCTGCCACCACCGCCCCGGCCTACACCCGCCAGCGCTTCCCCGGCGCCTTCCGCGTGGTGGCGAGCGACGCCAAGCTGGGCGGCACGCTGGCGAAGTATGCGTCGAATACGCTGAAGGTGAAGAACATCGCCGTCATCGACGACCGCACCACCTACGGCCAGGGCGTGGCCGACGAATTCGTGAAGGGCGCGAAGGCCGCCGGCATCCGCGTCTCGGGACGCGAATTCACCAACGACAAGGCAACCGACTACACCGCCATCCTCACCTCGATCAAGGCGAAGAAGCCGGACCTGGTCTTCTTCGGCGGCATGGACTCGGTGGCCGGCCCG
Source organism: Massilia sp. 01N410 (assembly GCF_056399665.1). Taxonomy (NCBI): domain Bacteria; kingdom Pseudomonadati; phylum Pseudomonadota; class Betaproteobacteria; order Burkholderiales; family Oxalobacteraceae; genus Massilia; species Massilia sp. 01N410. Next base: position 23,102 of record NZ_JBFTRV010000018.1, read on the forward strand.
ATGCTCAAGCAGATGAAGGCGCTGGGCATCCAGGCGGTCTTCATGGGCGGCGACGGCATGTGCACCGAAGCGCTGGGCCGCCTGGCCGGCGATGGCCTGGTGGACGGCAAGGTGATCTGCGCCGAGGCCGGCGGCGTGAAGGGGCCGCAGGAAAAGGCGATGGACGACTTCCGCGCGCGCTACAAGCAGAAGTTCAACCAGGACGTGCAGTTGTACGCGCCGTATGTGTACGACTCGGTGATGGTGATGGCCACCGCGATGCAGAACGCGAAATCGGCCGATCCGGCCAAGTATCTGCCGGTACTGAAGAACATCAAGTACGAGGGCGTGACCGGCACCATCCAGTTCGATCCGAACGGCGATATCAAGGACGGGGCGCTGACGCTGTATACCTACAAGGGTGGCAAGCGCAGCAAGATCGACGTGGTGCGCTGATCTTTTGTGGCCTTGAAATGAAAAAGCGCCCCGGTTCGAGGGCGCTTCTTCGTTGCAGCGGCGTGCGGCTTATTTCTGCGCCAGCACCCACTTGACCAGGCTGCGGGCTTCGGCCTCGCTCACCTGCGGATTGGCCGGCATCGGCACCGGTCCCCAGACGCCCGAGCCACCCTTCATGACCTTTTGCACCAGCTTGTCCTCGGCGCCTTTCTGGCCCGCGTACTTCGCGGCGACATCCTTGTAGGCCGGGCCCACCAGCTTGGTGCCGATCGCGTGGCACGCCATGCAGTTCTTGGCTTTGGCCAGGTCGGCCTGCGCGAAGGCGCTGGTCGACACCAGGGCGGAGACCGCCATCAACAACATCAGGGACCGTTTCATTCCGTACTCTCCAAAGTGAAATCCTATGCAAGATTCTATCTTGTTTCCTCTGCGTAGGTGCAGTGGATACAGTCAGTAACGGCTGATACACATTTCGGTTGACGGAATGGCAGGATTTCGTTGCTTGAAGGAACTATTATTGTAAGATGGCCGCAGAAAGTAAAGGAACTCTCATGCCGCTCATCCTCCTGCTCGCCGCCCTGGTCGCCCTGCGCTTCTTCGAGGTCTGGCGCTTCGCCCAACTCTCCTGGTGGTGGATCGTCGCCCTGGCCGCGATCGCCTTCATCTGGTTCGAATTCATCGAAAAGATACTCGGCCTCGACAAGAAAAAAGCCCACAAGACCGACGAAGCCCGCCGCAAGGAAAGAGTCAAACAAGCCTTCGACAAACGCAAATAAAAATTCGGGGTCAGAGCACATTTCGCCCCAAATTCGGGGTCAGAGCACATTTTGCGGAAATTGCTTCCGGTATCGGAATGCTGGCTTGCAGCCTCCCGCTCCGCTGTCCACGCCAGCCAGCGCCAGCTCGTATTTCTTCCTGACGGAAATTGATCAAAAAAGTGCTCTGACCCCGAACTGGGGTGAAAAAGTGCTCTGACCCCGAATTTGGTTTGCTCGGCTGTGATACATTTCGCGAATAGACGAGTTGGAAATCGCGGGAAATGCATATCACATGAATCTGGAACTGCGTCAGCTGCGCTACTTCGTCACCGTCGCCGAGGAGTTGCATTTCGGGCGGGCGGCGGCGCGCCTGCATATGACACAGCCGCCGCTGTCGCAGGCGATCGCGGCGCTGGAAGAGTTGCTGGGGGCGCCGCTGTTCGTGCGTAACCGCCGCACGGTGGAGCTGGCGCCGGCCGGCAGCGCCCTGCTTCCCGAAGCGCGGCGCCTGCTGCTCGAGGCGAATGGCTTGCCGGCGCTGGCGCGGCGCGCGGCCGCCGGCGAGGCTGGCCGCCTCGCCCTGGCCTTCGTCACCTCCTGCGACTACAACGTGCTGCCGGCCTTCCTGCGCCGCTACAGCGAGCGCTATCCCGCCGTCCACCTGAACCTGATCGAAGCGACGTCCGACGTGCAGGCCGAGGAGCTGCTGCGCGGACGCGTCGACGCCGGCCTCCTGATCCCGCCGCTGCCGGATAAAGCCCTCGGCCAGCTCGATTACATGAAGGTGCTCGACGAGCCCCTGATCCTGTGCGCCCCCGCCGGCCTGGACGCGCTGCGCCGCGAAGGTCCGGTCAAGCTGCAGGACCTGCCGCGCCTGCCCCTGATCGTCTTCCCGCGCGAGATCTCGCCGGCCCTGCACGACGCCATCCTGTCCTGCTTCCGCGCGGCCGGCATCACCCCCGTGATCGGCCAGCTGGCGATCCAGATGCAGACCATCGTCAGCCTGGTGTCCGGCGGCATGGGGCTGGCACTTGTGCCACAATCCGTGTCTAACCTGATGCGGCCCGGCGTAGAATACCGTGCCCTCGCGGATCCGACCCCGCTCGTCGAGACCGGCATCGCCTGGCGCCGCGACAACCCGTCGCCGGTGCTGAAGGGCTTTCTGGAACTACTGAGGAATCACTGATTATGCTCGTCCATCCGAACCCGGACCCCGTCGCCTTCCACATCGGCCCCGTGCCGATCCACTGGTACGGGATCATGTACGTGGTCGCCTTCGCCCTCTTCATCATCCTCGGCCGCGTGCGCATCAGGACCCAGCCGCACATCCAGGCCCAGGGCTGGACCAAGGAAGACCTGGACGACATGCTGTTCTACGGGATGCTGGGCGTGGTGATCGGCGGGCGCCTGGGCGAGGTGCTGTTCTACCAGCCGGCCCACTTCCTGGCGAACCCGATCGACATCTTCAAGACCTGGCAGGGCGGCATGTCCTACCACGGCGGCTTCATCGGCGTGCTGCTGGCGATGGCGCTGTGGGCCAGGAAGCGCAAGCGCAACCTGCTCGACGTGTACGACTTCATCGCGCCGATGGTCCCGATCGGCTATGCCTGCGGACGCCTGGGCAACTTCATCAACCACGAACTGCCGGGCCGCATGGCCGATCCTTCCCTGCCCTGGGCCATGAAATGGCCGGGCATCGAGGACCACCTGGTGCATCCGTCGCCGCTGTACCAGATGCTGGTCGACGGCATCCTGGTCTTCGTCATCATGTGGATCTTCGCGCGCAAGCCGCGCCCGCGCCTGGCGGTCGGCGCCCTGTACACCCTGCTGTACGGCTGCGCGCGTTTCTTCACCGAGTACTTCCGCGTGCCGGACTGGGAAACCCACATCCTCGGCATGCCGATCACCTCGGGCCAGGTGCTGTCGGTGCCGATGATCGTGGCCGGCCTGCTGATGCTGGGCTGGGCCTACTCGGACGGTAACAAGCGCGCCGTGCACGCCTAAGAGGCGCGCTTACAAGGCGCATAGGCCTTCTCCTGCACGCGGCCAAGGCGCCGTCCGCTGGACGCGTAGGAGAGAAGCCCGGCCTGCGTTTATCGGTTAAATGGAGCACCGTTCGTCGCCACATGGGAAACTATCGTGGCCTCATGAAGCACGCCATCTCACCCAGAAAGCTGTATGCGATGCAGCGCATGTCGACCGCATTGAGGCGCGCCGCCGCCGCGCGGCCCTTCGGCGCCGCCACGGACCAGGCCTTGCGCTGGGCCGCGGTCTGGGGCATGTGCGCCGGCATCCGCACGCCGCATACCCGGGTGCGCCTGCGCCGCGAAACGCTGATCGGTACGTCGGTCTGAGCGACGTCAGCTGACGCCGGCCATGTCGAGGATCTTCTTCCACTGCCCCGGCGTCACCGGAGAAATCGACAGCCGGCTGCCCTTCTGCAGCAGCACCATGTCCTCCAGTTCCGGCACGCCGCGCAGCGCCGTCAGCGGCAGGTAGCGGCCCTGGCCGGCCGCCTGCACGTCCACCGAGATCCAGCGCGGATTCTCGCGCGTGGCCTTCGGATCGAAGTAAGGGCTGCTTGCGTCGAACTGCGAGGCATCCGGATACGGGGTACTGGCAACCCGCGCGATGCCCGCCACGCCCGGCACCGCGCAGCTGGAGTGATAGAACAGGACGCCGTCGCCGACTTCCATCTGGTCGCGCATGAAATTGCGGGCCTGGTAGTTGCGAACCCCGAACCAGGCGACTGTCTTGTCTGGCGCATTCAGGACGTCGTCGAAACTGACTTCATCGGGTTCGGATTTCATCAACCAGTAGCGCATGCGGTTCACTCCAAAAGAACGTGGACAATAAAAAAGCGGCTGCGCACATAAAGTGTCGCAACCGCTCCGATTGTAGCCCCGCCTGTGCCGTTTTTGCCGGCATCCCGAACCTGACGGCTCAAGGTGGTCACAGTCAGCTCAATTTCGGGTTCGTCAAACTAGTGACGATCACGCCCACCGAGAATGTTCCGCAACCTATGCGATTGAATGGTTCAAGGAATATATGGCAAATCTCGAACACCGCAGGGTAGCCGCCAGTTTACTACGATGAACCGGCATGTCAAACGAATTTGATCTCAGAACAGGTTTTCCTGCGGCGCCAGGGCCTGATCCAGCACCGAGTTCATCGCTTCCAGTTTCTGCTTGACCTCCAGCATGGACTGGTCGCCGAGCGGGCCTTGCGGCGATTTCACGGACAGGAATTCTGCAGCCACCGACAGCGCGGCCATGACGGCGATGCGGTCGGTTCCCTTGACCTTGCCCGAGTCGCGCAGGGCGCACATCTTGCTGTCGAGGTAGTGGACCGCTTCGCGCAGGGTCTGCTGTTCGCCTTCCCGGCAAGCCAGGCGGTAGGATTGGCCCATGATGAGCACATCGAGCTGGATCATTGCGCGGCCTCCTCGTCGTCAGAGTTGGCGGAGGCGTCCTCGTCGACGGACACCTCGGCGGGTTCGAGTTGGGCGAGCATCGCTTCGACGCGTTGCTGGGCCTGCAGCAGCCGGTTCTTGAAATCGACGTTCTCCGCGCTCAGCAGGGCGTTGGCCTGGCGCAGCAAATAGTTCTCGCTGCGCAGCGATTGGGCCAGCTGGGCGAGGCGGTCGATTTTATCGGACAGTTCTTGGAATTCGGAAATCATCCATAACTATAGGATCGGGATCGATTTTTCGTCAACAGATGCCGTGCCGTGCGCGGGTTTCAAGAAATGAATGGTAGGCTTCTGCGCTTTCCTACCCCGCGCGGGTCGATCCGCTTGCGGAACATCAAAAAAGACTGGCAAATCCCCAACATCACCGCTTGAAATGGGAAATTATCGTCCCTATAATTAGCACTCGTTAGTGAAGAGTGCTAACAACTCTTTGCACCGCAGCCGATACCGGGGCGGTTATCAAACGAACAGTCAATCAACAATCAAAGGAGTTTTGCATGAACCTTCGCCCATTGCACGATCGCGTGATCGTGAAGCGTCTCGACCAGGAAACCAAAACTGCGTCCGGCCTGATCATCCCCGATGCAGCGGCCGAAAAACCGGACCAGGGTGAGATTCTCGCCGTGGGCAACGGCAAAGTGCAAGAAAACGGCAACGTCCGTCCGCTGGAAGTGAAAGTCGGCGACCGCGTGCTGTTCGGCAAGTACTCGGGCCAGACCGTCAAGGTCAACGGCGAGGAACTGCTGGTCATGCGCGAAGAAGACATCATGGCCGTCGTGGCCCAGTAATCAGTCCAAACACTTTCCTGAATACGGAGAATTAATAAAATGGCAGCTAAAGACGTAATTTTCGGCGATGTGGCACGCGCCAAGATGGTCGAGGGTGTGAACATCCTGGCCAACGCAGTCAAAGTCACCCTGGGCCCGAAAGGCCGCAACGTGGTGCTGGACCGTTCGTTCGGCGCCCCGACCGTCACCAAGGACGGCGTCTCGGTCGCGAAAGAGATCGAGCTGAAAGACAAGCTCATGAACATGGGCGCGCAGATGGTCAAGGAAGTCGCTTCGAAGACCAGCGACAACGCCGGTGACGGCACCACCACCGCGACCGTGCTGGCGCAAGCCATCGTGCGCGAAGGCATGAAGTTCGTTGCCGCCGGCATGAACCCGATGGACCTGAAGCGCGGCATCGACAAGGCCGTCGCAGCGACCGTCGAAGAACTGAAGAAGATCGCCAAGCCGACCACCACCTCGAAAGAGATCGCCCAAGTCGGCACCATCTCGGCCAACTCGGATTCGTCGGTTGGCGAGCGCATCGCTGAAGCGATGGAAAAAGTCGGCAAGGAAGGCGTCATCACCGTCGAAGACGGCAAGTCGCTGAACGACGAGCTGGACATCGTCGAAGGTATGCAATTCGACCGCGGCTACCTGTCGCCGTACTTCATCAACAACCCGGACAAGCAGGTTGCCGTTCACGAGAACCCGTTCGTCCTGCTGTGCGACAAGAAGATCTCGAACATCCGTGACCTGCTGCCGGTGCTGGAGCAAGTTGCCAAAGCTGGCCGTCCGCTGGTCATCGTCGCCGAAGACATCGAAGGCGAAGCCCTGGCGACCCTGGTGGTCAACAACATCCGTGGCATCCTGAAGACCGTCGCCGTCAAGGCCCCGGGCTTTGGCGACCGCCGCAAGGCCATGCTGGAAGACATCGCCATCCTGACCGGTGGCCAGGTCATCGCCGAAGAAGTCGGCCTGACCCTGGAAAAGGTCACCCTGGCTGAACTGGGCCAGGCAAAGCGCATCGAAGTCGGCAAGGAAAACACCATCATCATCGATGGCGCTGGCGCCGCTGAAGCGATCGAAGCACGCGTCAAGATGGTCCGCGTCCAGATCGAAGAAGCGACCTCGGACTACGACCGCGAAAAACTGCAGGAACGCGTTGCCAAGCTGGCCGGCGGCGTTGCCGTGATCCGCGTCGGTGCCGCTACCGAAGTCGAGATGAAAGAGAAGAAAGCACGCGTGGAAGACGCGCTGCACGCTACCCGCGCTGCCGTCGAAGAAGGCATCGTCCCGGGCGGCGGCGTGGCCCTGCTGCGCGCCCGCGCTGCAATCAAGGTGCAAGGTGACAATCCGGACCAGGAAGCCGGCATCAAGATCGTCCTGCGCGCCATGGAAGAGCCGCTGCGCATGATCGTCCAGAACGCCGGTGAAGAGCCGTCGGTGGTCGTGTCGGCCGTGCTGGCCGGTACCGGCAACTACGGCTACAACGCCGCCAACGGCACCTACGGCGACATGGTCGAAATGGGCGTGCTGGACCCGGCCAAGGTCACCCGCTCGGCACTGCAGAACGCAGCGTCGATCGCTGGCCTGATGCTGACCACCGACTGCATGGTCTCCGACATCGCCGAAGACAAGCCGGCCGGTGGCATGGGCGGTATGGGTGGCATGGGTGGCATGGGCGGCATGGACGGCATGATGTAATCAAGCCGGACGGCTCCACAGCCAACCGAGTAGTAAAGTAAGGCCCGCGGGGTTTGCGCCCCGCGGGCTTTTTTCATTCCGGGAGACGAGCGATGCCATCGGTAAAACTGGACGAACTGGAAAACGCGGCCATCCTGGTCGACGACGGCGAAGGCAGTGCGAAGGCGCTGGTGGCGCGCGACACCGGCATGATCCACCTGCTGAACGACGACTACATGGACGAGGAAGCGCCAGTGCCGGGCGACTTCGACGCCGGCGACGCCTATGTGTCCGTACCCGCCGCCAGCACGCTGGGCCTGGGCCGCGAACTGATGTTCCGCTTCGCCGCCACCCACCTGGCCGGCGACCGCGACCGGGTGCGCGAGCTGTTCGAACGCGGCGACGGCTACGACAGGTTCGCCCGCCTGGTCGAGGAACGCGGCCTGCTCGATTCCTGGTATCGCTTCCGCGAAGAAGAGACCCGGGTTGCGCTGGAAGGGTGGTGCCGGCAGCATGGGCTGCAACTGGAGGGATGAGCCGGCGTGATCTGGTCCCTGCATTACCTGCGAGACTGCGGAGCGGCAGAGCTGTCGCGCGACTATGCTGCCGATTGCGACCTCCTGCTTGTGGAATTGCATCCGCGCCGAGGCCGCCTTTCCGACACTGGATGTGTTCCTGCGATAAGTTGCCCATAAGACTATGCTGGGTGTAGACTGGTCCTTGGTCCACAATGTTTTCACCCATGTCCACACGTCCTGTCCGCCTGATCGGCGCCGCCCTCCTCGCCCTGTGCGCCCTTGCCGCCTGCAAGCGCGAAGAAACGCCGCCGCCCAAGCCGGCCGTCGCCGAGACGCCCGCCGCCCCCACCCGCACGCGCGACCAGGCCGTCGCCGAACTGATGGCGCTGCCTGAGATCAAGACGTGGTCGGAGCAGATCGAGAAGAGCTCGAAAGGCAAGGTGCACGGCGCCGTGATCGAGGACGATCCGGCGCCGCGCGTCATCGAGGGCAAGGCCTATTACCAGCTCAGCTTCGTGGAAAACCGCAAGCAGGACATTCACCGCCGCGCCAGCTTCCTGGTCGAGAAGAATGGCGACGAGATCCTGGTCGAGGATGGGGAAACGGATACCTTGCAGTCGCTGTCGGAATGGCGGCGGAATATCCGGCACGTTGAACTTAAATAAGCTTGGCCCCGCCTGCGCGGTGATTAAGCCACGCGGGCGACGTAATTTGATTGAGATTGATTCAGCACAAACCGCCTGCAGGTTGATGCGCTTATCGTAATCAGCGCCGCTGGCCGCGCGGTGCCGTCGCATGCGAATGTGGCAGTGCCCACTCCTCCCCCGGCCGGCGGCTCCTGAATCGCTTCCTAACTTCCCTTCCACTCCGCCAGGTAATGCTGGGGCGTCCTGCCCAGCAATCGCCTGAACATGCTCGTGAACGCGCTCGGACTGGCATAGCCCAGCGCCCGCGCGATCGCGCCCACGCTTTCCCCGCGCGCCAGCATCTCGAAGGCATGGGCCAGGTGGACCTGCTGCACCCATTGGCGGTAATGCAGGCCCGTTTCCTTCGGGAACAGGCGGATCAAGGTGCGCGCGCTGGCGCCGGCGTCCAAAGCAAGGTCTTCCAGGCGGCGCGGGCTGCCCGGCTGCGCCATGATCTCCGTGCACAAGGCCTGCAGGCGGCGGTCGCGCGGCCAGGGGACGGCGATCGGCACCGTCTCCATCGCCGCCAGTTCGGACAGGATCAGGCGCGCCAGGTCGCCGCCGCGGCCCTCGGGCGGATAGTCGACCGGCTCCTGCGCCAGCGCCAGAATCAGTTCGCGCAGCAGCGGGCTCACTTCCAGCACCTTGCAATCCTCGACCAGGCTGCCGCCCGCCTCGGCATCGATGTACAGGGTGCGCATATTGACGTTGCTGAGCATGGTCAGCTCGTGCAGCACGCCCGGCGCGATCAGGAGGGCGCGGCGCGGCGGGATGATCCAGACGCCCAGTTCCGTGCGCACCCGCATCAGGCCGTCGCTGGCGTACAGCAGCTGCACCCAGGGGTGGCTGTGGGCTTCGATCATGTCGCCGTGGCGGGCCTCGGACGGCACCGCGGTAACCTTGCGCGGCAGCGCGATGAAACGCGGGCGATAGCGGGGAGAGGGTGTGAGTGTCACTTGGGCGACGAAAAGTGGAATATGCGTTCGGACTGTCCATATTACACTCCTAGGCTTTCCAGATCATTCATCGCCATGAGCTCCACGACTTCCACTCCTGCACCCACCAAAGCCGCGGCCTCGGGCACCGTGCTGCAGATCCTGTTCTCGGTCGCCTTCGTCCACCTGCTGAACGACTGCGTGCAGGCCGCGCTGCCGGCCATCTATCCGCTGCTGAAGCAGGAATTCGCGCTCAGCTTCGCCCAGGTGGGTCTGATCACCCTGACCTTCCAGTGCACCGCCTCGCTGCTGCAGCCCTGGATCGGCCTGTACACCGACAAGCGCCCGATACCCTTCCTGCTGCCGGTGGGGATGTGCATGACCCTCATCGGCGTGGGCCTGCTGTCGGTGGCGGGCAGCTTCGGCATGCTGCTGGTGGGCGCCGGCCTGATCGGCGTCGGTTCCTCGACTTTCCATCCGGAAGCCTCGCGGGTAGCGCGCCTGGCCTCGGGCGGACGCTTCGGCTTCGCCCAGTCGCTGTTCCAGGTCGGCGGCAACCTCGGCTCGGCCCTCGGCCCGCTGCTGGCAGCCGCGATCCTGATGGGCAGCGGCCACGGCAAGTTCGCCTGGTGCGCGGTCCTGATCGTGCTGGCGGTGGCGGTGCTGGTGGGCGTGAGCCGCTGGTACGGCAGCCACCTCAAGAGCGCGCCGAAGAAGGCGGCCGCCCACGCGGGTCCGGCGCTGCCGCGCAAGCGCGTGATCCAGGCCCTGGCCGTGCTGGCGATGCTGGTGTTCTCGAAGTACATCTACATGGCCAGCCTGTCGAGCTACTACACGTTCTTCCTGATCGAGAAGTTCCACGTGCCGGTCGACACCGCGCAGATGTACCTGTTCCTGTTCCTGGCCTCGGTGGCGATCGGCACCTTCGCCGGCGGCCCGATCGGCGACCGCATCGGCCGCAAGCGCGTGATCTGGGTCTCGATCCTGGGTGCGGCGCCATTTACGCTGGCCCTGCCCTACGCCAGCCTCGGCTGGACCGCCGTGCTGTCGGTGGTGATCGGCCTGGTGATGTCCTCGGCCTTCTCGGCCATCGTGGTGTTCGCCCAGGAGCTGGTGCCGGGCAAGGTCGGCATGATCGCCGGGATCTTCTTCGGCCTGATGTTCGGCATCAGCGGCATCGGCGCCGCCGCGATGGGGCAGATCGCCGACGTCGCCGGCATCGAGCAGGTGTACCGGATCGCGTCCTTCCTGCCGCTGCTGGGGATCCTGGCGGCCCTGCTGCCGAATATGGAGAAGGCCCGCCCTACTCGATAACGTTGAGCTCGCTCTCGTCCTCGGTATAGCGCACCGGCGCCAGGCGATTCTTCTCGATGATCTCGCTCAAGGTCGGCTCCGTGCCGGCCGGGGCGATTTTTTCTTGAGCCAGAATGTGCTCGAGGATTTCCATGTCGCTGCAGCGGTTCGGCGCAGCGAATTGCAAGGGTTCAGGGTTATCCCGGTACCAGACGCGGTAGATTGGCATGGCAAGCTCCATGGTAAGAAGCTTGATTGTATGACAGCTCGCTTGCCGCACGATTCAGCCGTACGGCGAACTTGTCAGACATCTTACATCGACAGGGTTTCCCTACCTTGGGCCGCCTCCAGCGACTCCTGGGCCTTGCGCAGGCGCTCCCTGCTGTTGCCGATGTGCAGGCGCATCGCCGCCCGGGCGGACTCCGCATCGCCGCGCGCAATGGCGTCGACGATCTGTTCGTGCTCGCGCCCCACCTGTTCCATATAAGCCACAGGATCGGCATGGGTCAGGCGCGCCGAATTGATGCGCGCCCGCGGGATGATGTTGGCGCCCAGGTGCTGCAGGATGGCGCGGAAGTATTCGTTGCCGGACGCCTGGGCGATCGCCAGGTGGAAGCGCTGGTCCAGCTCGACGGTGTCCTCGCCGCGGCGCGCGGCCTGCTGCAGGGCCGCCAGCGCCGTCCTCACCTCCGCCAGCTGGGACTCGGTGCGGCGCGCCGCCGCCAGGCCGGCCGCCTCGGTCTCCAGGCCGATCCGCAATTCCAGCAGCGCGATCACGTCGCGCACCGTCACCACGGTGGCCGGATCGATACCCATGATGGGCGGCGCCGGCGGCAGCACGAAGGTGCCGATGCCGTGGCGCGTCTCGACCAGGCCGGCCGCCTGCATGCGAGAGATTGCCTCGCGTACCACGCTGCGGCTCACGCCCTGTTCCGCCATGATTTCCGTTTCGGTCGGCAGCTTGTCGCCGGGGTTCAGCTCGCCGCTGCGGATGTGCTCGGTCAGCTGGGCCACCACGAGCTGGGCCAGATTGCGGTGTTTACGAGGTGCTGGGGAGAGCATCATGTCGATTGCTATTTTAGGAATGCCTGATTATACTGGCCCTTAACTTGTAAGACGTCAGACAACTGACGCATCACTAATCAGGCAGCACGGAGGCACTCAGATGGACGCACACACGACCGGAACGCCACGCAGCATCCGGATGCACGACAACGATAACGTCGCCATCGTCGCGAACGATGGCGGCCTGCCCGCCGGCACCGTCTTCCCCGACGGACTGGTGTTGAAGGACAAGATCCCGCAAGGACACAAGGTGGCGCTGCGCCCGATCCCGCAAGGCGACGCCATCCTTCGCTACAACGTTGCCATCGGCTACGCGCTGCGCGACATCGAGCCGGGCCAGTGGATCGAGGAATCCCTGGTCGGCATGCCGCCGGCGCGCGAGCTGGACAACCTGCCCATCGCCACCATCCGCCCCGAAGCCCTGCCCCCGCTCGAAGGCTATACCTTCGAAGGCTACCGCAACCCGGACGGCTCGGTCGGCACCCGCAACATCCTCGCCATCAGCACCACGGTGCAGTGCGTGTCCGGCGTCGTCGAGTTCGCGGTCAGGCGCATCAAGGACGAACTGCTGCCGAAGTACCCGAACGTCGACGACGTCGTCAGCCTCGACCACACCTATGGATGCGGCGTCGCCATCGAAGCGCCGGGCGCCGAGATCCCGATCCGCACCCTGCGCAATATCGCGAAGAACCCGAACTTCGGCGGCCGCGCCATGCTGGTCAGCCTGGGCTGCGAAAAGCTGCAGCCGGGGCGCCTGTTCCCGGCCGCTGGACTTTCCTCTTCCATGCCGATCAAGGACGTGAACGGCCCCGACCACGTCTGCCTGCAGGACAACGCCCACGTCGGCTTCGGCTCCATGATCGAAAACATCATGGACACCGCCGAGCGCCACCTGATGGAGCTGAATGCGCGCCGCCGCGAGACCTGTCCGGCTTCCGATCTGGTGGTCGGCGTGCAGTGCGGCGGCAGCGACGCCTTCTCGGGGGTGACCGCGAATCCGGCGGTGGGCTTCGCCAGCGACCTGCTGGTGCGCGCCGGCGCCGCCGTGATGTTCTCGGAAGTGACGGAAGTCCGCGACGGCATCGACCAGCTGACCGCGCGCGCCATCGACGAAGCCACGGCCCAGGCCATGATCCGCGAGATGGCCTGGTACGACGAATACCTGAAGCGCGGCGGCGTCGACCGCAGCGCCAACACCACGCCGGGGAATAAAAAGGGCGGCCTCGCCAACATCGTCGAGAAGGCGATGGGCTCGATCATCAAGTCCGGCACGGCGCCCATCACCGGCGTGCTGTCGCCGGGCCAGAAGCTGGAGCAGAAGGGCCTGATCTATGCCGCCACCCCGGCCAGCGATTTCATCTGCGGCACGCTGCAGCTGGCCGCCGGCATGAACGTCCACGTGTTCACCACCGGCCGCGGCACGCCCTACGGCCTGGCGGCGGTTCCGGTGGTGAAGGTCGCCACCCGCGACGACCTGGCGCGGCGCTGGCACGACCTCATGGACATCAACGCCGGCCGCATCGCCACCGGCGAAGCGACGATCCCGGATGTCGGCTGGGAGCTGTTCCACTTCATCCTCGACGTCGCCAGCGGACGCAAGAAAACCTGGGCCGAGCACTGGCGCCTGCATAACGCGCTGGCGCTGTTCAATCCGGCCCCTGTGACGTAAGCACCAGTAAGCCCCGTTTTCACCCAAGCAGCGACTGCGACCGGCTTGTCAAAAGCCGGCGCGGCCGGCGCACGCCCCTACCCATAACAACAGACAGGAGACAGCAGCATGAAGAAAGCAGCAGCACTGATCGTCAGCCTCGCCGCCGGCGCGGCAGCACAGGCCCAGACCCAGGTGCAGATCTACGGCATCGTGGACGCCGCCATCGTCGGCGAGCACGGCGGCGTCGCCAGCCCGTCCACCAAGCTCACCAGCGGCGCCGCCTCGGCCTCGCGCATCGGCTTCCGCGGCACCGAGGACCTCGGCAATGGCCTGTCCGCCTTCTTCACGCTGGAAACCGGCGTCAAGATCGACACCGGCGAGGTCGACGCTGCCGGCACCATCTTCAACCGCCAGGCCTTCGTCGGCCTGAATACGCGTGCCGGCCAGGTGGCCCTGGGCCGCCAGTACACGCCCTGGCACACGGCGCTGGCCGCGGTCGACCCCTTCGGCACCGGCTATGCGGGCACCTCGAAAAACCTGTTCCCGGACAACGGCACCAACGTCCGCACCAGCAACACGATCACCTATAAATCGCCAAAGTTGAACGGCTTCGACGGCGAACTGGCCTATGCCTTCGGCGAGCAGCCGGATGCCTCGACCGGCCGCCAGTTCGGCGGCGCGATCGGCTACGCCAACGGCCCGCTGGTCCTGCGCGCGGCCTACAACAGCAAGAACACCGACGTCACCGCCACCGCGAGCGCGCCCTTCGTCAGCCGCTCGCTGGGCCGCAATACCCTCCTGACCGCCGCCTGGCAATTGCAGATGGTGTCCCTGCGCTTCGCCTACGGCATCGACAAGGGCTTCAATGCCGCCACGCTGGGCAATGCCAACAATCCTTACGGTGGCGTCAAGCCGACCCCGTCGCTAGACGGACGCTCGGTCCTGCTGGGCATCTCCGCGGCGATCGGCCCGGGCACGCTGATGGCTTCGGTCATGCACAAGGACGACCGCACCAGCTTCAACCAGGACGCCAATTCCTGGGGCATCGGCTACCTGTATGGCCTGTCCAAGCGCACCGGCCTGTACGCGGCCTACGCCCATATCGATAACAAGAACGGCGCAGGCTACACTGTGGCAAACAATACCGAGACCGGCACCGGCAACACCGGCTACAACCTGGGTATCCGCCATAGTTTTTAAAAAGGAGACTGGATGTTCGAGATCAGCCAGATCCGCTGCTTCGTCGCGGTGGCGGAGGAACTGCATTTCGGGCGCGCCGCCGAGCGCCTGAACATGACGCAGCCGCCGCTGAGCCGCCAGATCCAGCTGCTCGAACACCACGTCGGCACCCGCCTGCTGGACCGCAGCAGCCGCGGCGTGCGCCTGACGGCGGCCGGCAAGGCCTTCTTTCCCGAAGCCGCGCGCATCCTGCGCATGGCCGACGAGGCCGTGGTGACTGCGCGCCGGGTCGCCAAGGGCGAACAAGGCTCGCTGGCGATCGGCTTCACCGCCGCCTTCGGCTACGGCCCGCTGCCCGACCTGGTGCGGCGCCTGCGCGAGCGCGCGCCCGGCATCTCGCTCACGCTCAAGGAACTGGTCACCACGTCCCAGCTCGAAGGGCTGGACAGCGGCCAGCTCGACATCGGCCTGATGCGCCCCCACGCGCGCCACGGCGAACTCGAGACCGTGCTGATGGCGACGGAACCACTGATGCTGGCGATTCCCGAGCGCGAGGCGGCCGACTGGCCGGAGCGGCCGACCCTGGCCTGCGTGCACGGCAAGCCCTTCCTGATGTACTCGCCCTACGAGGCGCGTTATTTCTACCAGCTGCTGAACAACTGCTTCGACGCCGCCGGCGTGACGCCCGACGTGGTCGAGCACATCGGCCAGATCCACACCATGCTGGCCCTGGTCAGCTCGGGCGTGGGCGTGGCGCTGATACCCACCGCGGCGGCCCGCCTGCAGCTGCGCGGGGTCGTACTGCGCACGATGGCCACCGAGCCGCCGGAGCCCGTGCAGACCATCTGCGCCTACCGCCGCGACAATAACAATCCGATCCTGGACATCTTCCGGCGCGATATCCTGCCTGCATTCGTACGCGGCCAACGATCCAATTCTTGAATCGATTCAGACAGTCATTGGTTTGGTTGAGCATGATTGGCGGACTAAGATTGGTGTCATAAAAACATACATCGATCGGACTCCTGCCGCCGGCCGGAGCGATACAACGACATCAGGAGACACTTGTGGAACAAGCACAAGCCATCAGGGCTGCCAGCGCCGCCAAAGTCCAGACCCGCACGCGCTGGATGATTCTCGCCATGCTGTTCGTCATCACCACCATCAACTACGCCGACCGCGCCACGATCTCGATCGCCGCGCCGGGCATCAAGAAGGAACTCGGCCTGGATGCGGTCCAGATGGGCTTCGTGTTTTCCGCCTTCGCCTGGTCCTATGTGATCGCCCAGCTGCCGGGCGGCTGGCTGCTGGACCGCTTCGGTTCCAAGATCACCTACTTCTTCAGCATCTTCCTGTGGTCGGTCTTCACGATGCTGACCGGCGCCACCGGCTTCGTCGCCGGCGGCGCCGCGGTGGCCATGCTGTTCACCCTCCGCCTGCTGGTCGGCGCCGCCGAAGCGCCTTCCTTCCCGGGTAACAGCCGGATCGCCTCGGCATGGTTCCCGACCAACGAGCGCGGCCTGGCCGCCGCCATCTTCAACTCGGCACAGTACTTCGCCACCGTGCTGTTCGCGCCGATCATGGGCTGGCTGGTGCATTCCTACGGCTGGCACAGCGTGTTCTACGTGATGGGCGGCCTGGGCATCGTGATGGCCTTCGTCTGGCTCAAGGTCATCTACGCACCGAAGGACCATCCCTCGGTCAGCCAGAGCGAACTGAAATACATCCAGGAAGGCGGCGCCCTGGTCGACCTCGACGGCGCCCAGAAAGCCCCGGCCCAGGTCAACACCTTCGCCGCCATCAAGGAACTGCTGGGCAACCGCATGCTGCTGGGCGTGTACATCGGCCAGTACTGCATCACCACCCTCACCTACTTCTTCCTGACCTGGTTCCCGGTCTACCTGGTGCAGGAGCGCCACATGACCATCCTGAAGGCCGGCTTCGTGGCCTCGCTGCCGGCGATCGCGGGCTTCATCGGCGGCGTGAGCGGCGGCTGGCTGTCGGACCGCCTGGCCAAGCGCGGCTATTCGCTGTCGGTGTCGCGCAAGGTGCCGATCGTGCTCGGCATGCTGATGTCGATGAGCATGATCGCCTGTAACTATATCGAGACCGACATGCTGGTGGTCGCCGTGATGTCGCTGGCCTTCTTCGGCAAGGGCGTCGGCGCGCTGGGCTGGGCGGTGGTGTCGGACACCTCGCCGAAGGAAGCCGGCGGCTTGAGCGGCGCACTGTTCAACACCTTCGGCAACACCGCCGGCATCACCACCCCGATCGTCATCGGCTACATCGTGCAGGGCACCGGTTCCTTCTCCGGCGCGCTGGTCTTCGTCGGCGCCAACGCGGCACTGGCGATCGCCTGCTACCTGTTCATCGTCGGCGACATCAAGCGCGTCAGCCTGAGCAAATCGCTGATCGCAAAGTAAATCTACAAGTTTCAAAGGACGCATCCATGACTACTTACGTATCCGGCGCCCCCGTCGTCACCGACCTGCGCGTCGTTCCCGTGGCCGGCCGGGACAGCATGCTGCTGAACCTCTCCGGCGCCCACGGCCCCTGGTTCACCCGCAACATCGTCCTGCTCACCGACAGCGCCGGCAATACCGGCCTGGGCGAAGTGCCGGGCGGCGAGAAGATCCGCCAGACCATCGAGGATGCGAAACCCCTCATCGTCGGCAAGACCCTGGGCGAGTACAACAACATCCTGAATGCGATGCGCAAGGCCTTCGCCGACCGCGATGCCGGTGGACGCGGCAACCAGACCTTCGACCTGCGCACCACGATCCACGCCGTCACCGCGGTGGAGTCGGCCCTGCTCGACCTGCTGGGCCAGTTCATGAACGTGCCGGTGGCAAGCCTGCTGGGCGAAGGCCAGCAGCGCGACGCCGTCGAGATGCTGGGCTACCTGTTCTACGTCGGCGACCGCAAGAAGACCAACCTGGACTACCGCAGCGAGCCGGACGCCGGCAGCGCCTGGTTCCGCCTGCGGAACGAAGAAGCGCTGACGCCGGAAGCCGTGGTGCGCCTGTGCGAAGCGGCGCGCGAACGCTACGGCTTCAACGACTTCAAGCTGAAGGGCGGCGTGCTGTCCGCCGACGAGGAAATGGAAGCCGTCGTCGCCATGCACGAGCGCTTCCCGGATGCCCGCATCACGCTGGACCCGAACGGCGCCTGGTCGCTCAAGGAAGCGATCCGCGTGTGCCGCGACAAGCACGGCGTGCTGGCCTATGCCGAGGATCCCTGCGGCGCCGAGGGCGGCTTCTCGGGCCGCGAAGTGATGGCCGAGTTCCGCCGCGCCACCGGCCTGCCGACCGCGACCAACATGATCGCCACCGACTGGCGCCAGATGGCCCATTCGATCCAGCTGCAGTCGGTCGACATTCCGCTGGCCGACCCGCACTTCTGGACCATGCAGGGTTCGGTGCGCGTGGCCCAGCTGTGCGAGATGTTCGGCCTGACCTGGGGCTCGCACTCGAACAACCACTTCGACATCTCGCTGGCCATGTTCACCCACGTCGGCGCCGCGGCCCCCGGCAAGGTCACCGCCATCGATACCCACTGGATCTGGCAGGACGGCCAGCGCCTGACCAAAGAACCGCTCAAGATCGAGGGTGGCCTGGTCCGCATTCCGTCGAAGCCGGGCCTGGGCATCGAGATCGACGAGGCCGAGCTGGAAAAGGCGCACCAGGCCTACAAGAACATGGGTTTGGGCGCGCGCGACGACGCCGCCGCAATGCAATTCCTGGTCCCCAACTGGACCTTCGACAACAAGCGCCCCTGCCTGGTGCGCTGATCATTTTTCCGCTAACCGGAGACCATCATGAACACCACCACTCCCTACAGCGGCATCCCGAACCGCTTCAAGCAAGACCTGCGCGAGGGCAAACAGCTGATCGGCTGCTGGTCTTCGCTGGCCAACCCTTTCACCACCGAGATCCTCGGCTTGGCCGGCTTCGACTGGCTGCTGCTCGACGGCGAACACTCGCCGAATGACCTGAACAGCTTCATCCTGCAGCTGATGGCGCTGAAGGACAGCCCGAGCGCGCCGGTGGTGCGCCCGCAGTCGAACGACACGGTGCAGATCAAGCGCCTGCTCGACGCCGGCTTCTACAACTTCCTGATCCCCTTCGTCGAGACCGCCGAGGAAGCGGCCCAGGCCATCGCCGCGACCCGCTACGCGCCGGAAGGCGTGCGCGGCGTGTCGGTGTCGATGCGCGGCAACCGCTTCGGCACCATCCCCGACTACCACAATGTCAGCAACCGCAACATCACGGTGGCGCTGCAGATCGAAAGCCGGGTGTCGGTCGCCAACATCGAGGCCATCTGCGCGGTGGACGGCGTCGACTGCGTCTTCATCGGCCCGTCCGACCTGGCGGCCGGCTACGGCTACCTGGGCAATGCCGGCCATCCGGAAGTGCAGGAAGCGATGCAGCGCGTGTTCGCCGCCGCCAAGGCCGCCGGCATTCCGGTCGGGATCCTGGCGCCGGTGGAAAGCGACGCCCGCCGCTACATCGAGATGGGCGCGACCATGGTGGCCGTCGGCAGCGACCAGGGCCTGTTCCGCGCCGCCACCCAGGGCCTGCGCGACAAGTACGCGCTGTAAAAGACACGAACAGATACGGAGATAAGGAAATGAGCAAAATCGGATTCATCGGCCTGGGCATCATGGGCACCCCGATGGCGGGCCACCTGATCAAGGCCGGCCACGAAGTCTTCCTGTACACCCACGGCAGCGTGCCGGGCGAGCTGGTCGAGGCAGGCGGCAAGGCCTGCGCTTCCAGCCGCGAAGTGGCACAGAACGCCGACGTCATCATCACAATGGTGCCGGATACGCCGCACGTGGCATCGGCCCTGTTCGGCGAGAACGGCGTGGCCGAAGGTCTGTCGCCGGGCAAGGTGGTGGTCGACATGAGCTCGATCTCCCCCGTCGAGACCAAGGCATTCGCGGAACGCATCAAGGCCCTCGGCTGCGACTACGTCGACGCCCCGGTCTCCGGCGGCGAAGTCGGCGCCAAGGCGGCCAGCCTGACCATCATGGTGGGCGGTTCGGAAGCGGCCTTCGACCGCGTCAAGCCGCTGTTCGAACTGATGGGCAAGAACATCACCCTGGTGGGCGAGAACGGCGCCGGCCAGACCTGCAAGGTGGCCAACCAGATCATCGTCGCCCTGAACATCGAGGCGGTGGGCGAAGCCCTGCTGTTCGCATCGAAGATGGGCGCCGATCCGGCCAAGGTGCGCCAGGCGCTGATGGGCGGCTTCGCGGCGTCGCGCATCCTGGAAGTGCACGGCGAGCGCATGGTCAAGCGCACCTTCGACCCGGGCTTCCGCATCGAACTGCACCAGAAGGACCTGAACCTGGCGCTGTCGAGCGCGCGCGCGATCGGCGTCTCGCTGCCGAACACCGCCACCGCGCAGGAACTGTTCAACAGCTGCGCGGCCCACGGCGGCGCCGGCTGGGACCACTCGGGCATGGTGCGCGCGCTGGAAATGATGGCGAATTTCGAAATCGGCCAGCAGCAAAAATGAACGCGCCGCATTCGAGCCCGCGCCAGCTGTTGCTGAAGATGTTCGACGCTGCGATCGAGTCCGCGCAGCCCGGACATTGCGTGCCGCCGCACCTGCCCGAGCCCGGCGCCGGCAGGACCATCGTGATCGGCGCCGGCAAAGCCTCGGCCGCGATGGCGCGGGCGCTGGAGCAGCACTGGCGCGGGCCGATCTCCGGCCTGGTAGTCACGCGCTACGGCTATGCGGTGCCCTGCCAGCGCATCGAGATCGTCGAAGCCGCGCATCCGGTGCCGGACGAAGCCGGCCTGCGCGCGGCCGGGCGCATGATGGAACTGGTCGGCGGCCTGACGCTTGATGACACCGTGATCTGCCTGATCTCGGGCGGCGGCTCCTCGCTGCTGCCCTTGCCGCTCGACGGCATCACGCTGGAAGACAAGCAGGCGGTCAACCGCGCCCTGCTGGCCTCCGGCGCCACCATCGGTGAAATGAACACCGTGCGGCGCCACCTGTCGGCAATCAAGGGCGGACGGCTGGCGGCGGCCTGCCATCCGGCGCGCGTGGTCACCTTGCTGATCTCGGATGTGCCGGGCGACCGTCCCTGCGACATCGCCTCCGGCCCGACCGTCGGCGACCCGACCACCTGCCTTGACGCGCTGGCCATCGTGCGCCGCTACGGCATCGAGTTGCCGGCGGCGGTGCGCGAAGTGCTGGAGAGCGGACGCGGCGAATCGGTCAAGCCGGGCGACCCGCGCCTGGCACGCTGCGAGACGCGGATGATCGCGACGCCGCAGATGGCGCTGGAAGCGGCGGCCGCGGTCGCACGCGAAGCCGGCATCACGCCCTTCATTCTCGGCAATGCGATCGAGGGCGAAGCGCGCGACGTCGGCAAGGCGATGGCGGGCATGGCGCGCCAGGTGGCGGACTACAACCAGCCTTTCGCCAGACCCTGCGTAATGCTGTCCGGCGGCGAGACCACGGTGACGGTGCGCGGCCAGGGACGCGGCGGACGGAATGTCGAATTCCTGCTGTCGCTGGGACTGGCGCTTGAGGGTCAGGCGGGCATCCACGCGCTGGCCGGGGATACCGATGGCGTCGATGGCCAGGAAGAGATCGCCGGCGCGGTGCTGGCGCCGGAGTCGCTGGCGCGGGCGTGGGCGCTGGGAATCAGGCCGGCCGATGCGCTGCAGGACAACGACGGGCACGGCTTCTTCGGGGCGCTTGGGGATTCGGTGGTGACCGGGCCGACGCTCACGAACGTGAACGATTTTCGGGCGGTGCTGGTGGAATAACCGTCATCCCCGCGAAAGCGGAAATGACGGTTTTGGGGCTGACTCAGCCCTCGATCATCACGTTGCCTTCCGGGTCGACGCGGTTGCCATACGAGGCCACCCACGCATTGAACAGGCTGCGCCAGAAGCTTTCGCCCGGCTGGCGGAAAGCCGGGGAAGCCATCGATTCCATCTGGGCGACTGCGCTGGACTGGTTGGACATGATGCACCTTTCGAAGAGGATTCGGGATTGGTGACCATGTTAAAGACATGCCGATATATCGTCCAATGACATGTTCTGATGCCAGTCATCACTCAAGCAAATGGCTGGCGCCGCCGCTGAATCTCAGCTATCAAGATGGGAAATGAGGGCCGGCGGCGTCGCCGATGAACGCGCGTGGTGCACGTCCACCGACACCCCCACCGCCATGATGTCGATGAGGAGCAGCTGCAGCACCCGCGAGATCATCGACAGGAAGCTGGTGTTGTCTTCCGGGTGGTCGACCGCCAGCACCACGCTGGCACCCCTGGCCAGCGGCGAGTCGCTGCTGCTGATCGCGATGACGTCGGCGCCGGCCGCGCGCGCCTTGTCGACGGCGCCCAGCAGCTCGGGCAGGCGGCCGGAGTTCGAGATCGCCACCACCACGTCGCCCGGTCCCAGCAGGTCGGCCGCCAGCGAGAACAGGTGGGAGTCGCCGTACAGCGCGGTCGGGATGCGGAAGCGGAAGAACTTGTGCTGGCCGTCCAGCGCCACCACGCGCGAATTGCCCATCGCGTAGAACTCGATGCGCTTGGCGCGGCTCACCAGCTCGATCGCGCGGTCGATCGCGCGCACGTCCAGCTGGTCGCGGAATTTCAGGATCGCCGAGACGGTGTTGTCGATCACCTTGGCCGACAGGTCGTGGGTGCTGTCGCTGTGACGCACCTGGCTGTGGCGCACCGGGATCGAGCCGGTCAGCGAGCTCGCGAACTTGAGTTTGAAGTCGGCCAGGCCGAGGAAGCCCAGCGAGCGGCAGAAGCGGATCACGGTCGGCTGGCTGACGTCGGCCAGTTTCGCGATGCCGGCGATCGGCTCGTTCAGCACCAGGCGCGGCTGCTCCAGCACCAGGCTGGCGACGCGCTGCTCGGCCGGGGTCAGTTCCGGCTGCAGTTGGCGGATGCGGTCCAGCAGCGTGTTGTCGCCGCTGCGTCCGCGCAGGTGCTCGGACAGGATGTTCGCCACGCCGTCGAAGGCGACGTGCGGCGTGCTGATGACATAGGTCGGAATGTCGGCGATATAACCCGAGAAGCGGCCCTTGGCTTCGAAGCGGGCGCGGAAGGGCGAGGTCCTGAACCACTCGCCCAGGCGCGGCACGATGCCGCCGCCGATGAAGATGCCACCGAAGGCGCCCAGGGTCACCGCCAGGTTGGCCGCGGCGGCGCCCAGCATGCCGCAGAAGCACTCCAGCACTTCCAGGCACAGCGGGTCCTTGTCGTCGAGCGCGGCGGCGATGATGGCGGCCGAATCGCGCGCCGGCGCATCCACGCCGTTACGCGCGGCCAGCGCGCGGTGGATGATCTCCATGCCGGGGCCGGAGATCAGGCGCTCGTTCGACACGTGGGTCCACTCGCGCCAGGCGGCCTGCAGGATCGCGAACTCGCGCTCGTCGCTGGGTGCGAAGTTGACGTGGCCGCCCTCGCTGCCGAGGGTGACGAAACCGTCCACGGTCGGGATCCCGCCGGACACGCCCAGGCCGGTGCCCGGCCCCAGCACGCCCAGCACCGCATGCGGCACCGGCTTGCCCGGTCCCACCTGCATCAGGTGCTCCGGCTTCAGGCCCGGAATCGCCATCGCCAGCGCCGTGAAGTCGTTCACGATCAGCAGCGTGGACAGGCCCAGCTCGCGCCGCACCTCGTCGGTCGAAAAGGCCCAGGGCCGGTTGGTCATGCGTACGTAGTCGCCGTCGACCGGATTGGCCAGCGCCAGCGCCGCATGGTTCAGGCGCACGTCCTCATGTTCGGACAGGTAGAAGCGCAGCAGCGGAACGATGCCGTCGAACTCGTCGCACCTCAGCACGCGTACCGAGCGGTAGGTGCCGGGCGCCGTCTGCAGGGCGAAGCGTGCGTGCGTCGCCCCGATGTCGGCCAGCAGGCGCGGGCCGTCGGCGAAGGCGGTGCGGACATGATCCGGCAGCTCCTGCATATCAGGCTTTCGCTGCCAGGCTGCCGAACCAGGCGCCATACGGCGGCAGGTTCACGGTGCTGCCCGCCACCTCGCCCGGCATGCCGTGGCCTTCGAGCCTGCTGGCGCCGGCCGCTTGCGGCCACTCGAAGCTGAGCGGCTGGTCGGTCGTGTTGAACACGGCCAGCACCGACGGGTAGCCGTCCAGGTCGCGGCGCAGGGCCAGCGCCTGTTCCGGCACGTCGTAGAAGGCGATCTCGCCGCGGGTCAGCTGCGGCATGGTGCGGCGCCAGTGGATCATGGTGCGCTGGAAGTTCAGCATCGACTGCGGATCCTTGTCCTGCAGGTCTTCCGCCAAAGCCAGGTGCTCGGCCGGCACCGGCAGCCAGGGCTTGCCGGTGGTGAAGCCGCCGTTCGCGTCATGTGCGGTCCAGGGCATCGGGGTGCGGCAGCCGTCGCGGCCCTTGAACTCCGGCCAGAAGGTGATGCCGTAGGGGTCCTGCAGCAGTTCGAAGGGAACGTCCGCTTCCGGCAGCGCCAGCTCGTCGCCCTGGTAGAGGCAGGGGGTGCCCTTCAGCGACAGCTGGATCGCCAGCACCAGCTTCGACAGCGCCGTCGAAGGTTTCGCAACCGAGTCCCCACGCGCCCAGCGCGTCGCCACGCGGATCGCATCGTGGTTGCCGACCGACCAGGAGGCCCAGCCATCCTTCACGCGGGTATTGAATTCCTCGACCTGCTTGCGGATGTGGGCCGCGCTGAATTCCGGCGTCAGCAGGTTGAAGCTGTAGGCCATGTGCAGCTTGTCGCCGCCTTCGGTGTACTCGGCCATCTGGGCCAGCGCATCGTCGGACGAGACTTCGCCGATCGACACCGCGCCGAACTCGTTGAGCTGGGCGCGCACGCGCTGCAGGAAGGCGATGTTCTCCGGCTGGGTCTTGTCGTAGATGTGGGCCTGCATGCCGTAGGGGTTCACGTCCGTCACGGTCGAGGTGTCGCGCACCAGCGCCGGCGGATTGCTGCGCAGCTGGCGGTCGTGGAAGTGGAAGACGCAGGCATCCATGCGCACGCCGTCGACGCCGCGCTCGAGCCAGAAACGCTGGGCATCCAGGTGGGCCTGCTGCACGTCCGGATTGTGGAAGTTGAGCTGCGGCTGGCTGACCAGGAAGTTGTGCATGTAGTACTGCTTGCGGCGGGTATCCCACTGCCAGGCCGAACCGCCGAACACGGACAGCCAGTTGTTCGGCGGGTTGCCGTCCGCGAGCGGGTCGGCCCACACATACCAGTCGGACTTCGGGTTGTCGCGGCTGGAGCGGCTCTCGACGAACCACGGGTGGTTGTCGGCGGTGTGCGACATCACCTGGTCGATCATGATCTTCAGGCCCAGGCTATGCGCCTTGGCGACCAGGGCGTCGAAGTCGGCCAGGCTGCCGAACATCGGATCGACGTCGCAGTAGTCGGCGATGTCGTAGCCGAAGTCCTTCTGCGGCGACTTGAAGAAGGGCGACAGCCAGACGATGTCCACGCCCAGGCCGGCAATGTAATCGAGTTTGGCGGTAATGCCGGGCAGGTCGCCGACGCCGTCGCCATTGGTGTCGAGGTAGCTGCGCGGATAGACCTGGTAAATGATGGCTTCTTTCCACCACGGATTGTTGGCGTCGGGAGTGCTCATGATGATGGTGTCCGATTGGTAAATTTTTACGCAATATACAGCATCAATACTGGACTGACAATCGGGAGGAAAATGATGAATTTTCGTAAATATCCTTGAAAATCATTGGCTTATCGAAAATCCAACTGAAGAATATACGGCCCTATAGTAGTCAAACTACAGATTCGATGTTAGGGTGGCGAACTTGCCAAAGAAGTTCTTGTTGCCAAGCTGGGCTTGCTTGCATAGCATCGCGGCAATGCCGTCGTTCCCGCGAAGGCGGGAACCCAAGTTCGTTGCGCTGCCGAGATGCATGCAACTTGGATCCCCGCCTGCGCGGGGACGACGTTTCAACGCCAACGGTGACTGAACAAGCCGAGCACAGGAGACGCCTCAATGACCCAGAACCCGCCCCCGGTCCAAACCGGCCGCATGCCCCGCCAGATCCCCTTCATCATCGCCAACGAAGGCTGCGAACGCTTCAGCTTCTACGGCATGCGCAACATCCTGACGCCCTTCCTGATCTCCTCGCTGCTGCTGTTCCTGCCCGAGGCCGAGCGCGCCGGCGAGGCCAAGCACGTGTTCCATACCTTCGTCATCGGCGTCTACTTCTTCCCGTTGCTGGGCGGCTGGCTGGCCGACCGCTTCTTCGGCAAGTACAACACCGTGCTCTGGCTCAGCCTCGTCTACTGCGCGGGTCACGCCTGCCTGGCCGCCTTCGAGAACCACCTGCAGGGCTTCTACCTGGGCCTGTTCCTGATCGCGCTGGGCTCGGGCGGCATCAAGCCGCTGGTGTCGTCCTTCGTGGGCGACCAGTTCGACCATACCAACAAGCACAAGGCCAAGCTGGTCTTCGATGCCTTCTACTGGATCATCAACTTCGGCTCCTTCTTCGCTTCGCTGCTGATGCCGATCTTCCTGCGCGACTACGGCGCCTCGGTCGCCTTCGGCATCCCCGGCATCCTGATGCTGGTCGCGACCCTGGTGTTCTGGAGCGGCCGCAAGAAGTACGTGCACGTGCCGCCGAGCCCCCCGAATCCGCACTCCTTCCTCAACGTGGCCAAGAGCGCCCTGCTGGCCAAACGCTCGGTTGATGGGCGCGAAGGCCGTCCGGGCCTGGCGGTGGCCGGCGTCGGCGCCGTCGGCGCCGTGGTCTCGCTGGCCATGACCCCGAGCTGGGGCTTCGTGATCGCCGCCTGCACGGCGCTGGTGCTGCTGCTGGCCTTCGGCGGCATCGGCGTGGCGCTGCAGCTGGAGCGGGCGCGCGGCCTGCATCCGGATGACGCCGTCGACGGCGTGCGCGGCGTGCTGCGCATCCTGATCGTGTTCGCGCTGGTGACGCCGTTCTGGTCCCTGTTCGACCAGAAGGCCTCGACCTGGATCGTGCAGGCCAATGCGATGATGCGCCCCACCCTCTCGCTGTTCGGCAGCGAATTCCGCTTCGAGCCGGCGCAGATGCAGGCCCTGAATCCGCTGCTGGTGATGCTGCTCATCCCCTTCAACAATATCGCCGTGTTCCCGCTGCTGCGCAAACTCGGCTGGGAGCCGACCGCGCTGCGCCGCATGACCGCCGGCATCGCCCTGTCCGCCCTGTCCTGGGTGGCGATCGGCACCATCCAGGTCGTGATGGATGGCGGCACCCCGGTCTCGATGGCCTGGCAGATCCTGCCCTATGCCCTGCTGACCATGGGCGAGGTGCTGGTCTCGGCCACCGGCCTCGAATTCGCCTACAGCCAGGCGCCAAGCTCGATGAAGGGCGTGATCATGGCCTTCTGGTCGCTGGCCGTCACGGTCGGCAGCCTGTGGGTGTTGATCGTGAACGCCAGCGTCAAGAACGAAGCGGTGCTCGGCCATATCGCCAATACCGGCCTGGGCGTGATGGCCTTCCAGATGTACTTCTTTGCGGCCTTCGCCTTCCTTGCGGCGCTGGTGTTCGGCTGGTACGCGACCCGCTACCGCGTGGTCGATAACTACCGCACCGAGGCAGCCGCGTGATTTTTAGATTAGTTATCCGATGACAAGCAAAACCATTACCGCTGCAGGCCTCCTGTCCCTGCTGGCCAGCAGCGGCGTCCACGCCGCGATCTCTCCCGAAGCCTGCGACAGCAAGTCCTTCCAGACCGTGCTGCACCCGGCGGCGGCATCCTTCGATGCGCGCGCCGTCTGGCTCGACCGGCGCCTGATCGCCTTCCCCGGCGCCCCCGCGGACGGCGTGTTCAAGCTCTACCACTCGCCCACCGGTTCGATCGCCGCGCCGGTCGGCGGCAAGGTTGCCGGCAGCATGGGTGCGCTGACGCTTTCCCTCGACAAGGGCGCCGTGCCGCCGGCGCTGGCGGAGCGCTTCAAATGGGTGGGCGCCGGCCCGGTGCTGCAGCTGATCGATGCCGACGTGTCGAAGATGGGCGAGCTGCACCGCCAGCAGCTGGTGCTGGTACAGGAAGATGCGCAAGGCATCGTGCGCGCGGCCACGCGCGTGCAGGTGGCGGGCGCGCTGGACGACCTGTATGCGGCCGCCGGCAACTTGGACAAGCTCGGCGTCGACATCGCCGGCAACCGTACGAGCTTCAGCCTGTGGGCGCCGACCGCCCGCCAGGCCGCCGTCTGCGTCTACAACACGGGCAGCTCGACCGCGCGCGCCGTCTACCAGCTGGCCTTCGATCCGGCCACCGGCGCCTGGAACGCCGCGGTGCCGGGCGACCTCACCGGCAAGTACTACAAGTATGCGGTCGACGTGCCGGTCGACGGCGGTGGCATCGTGCGCAACCTGGTCACCGATCCGTATTCGATCAGCCTGACCACGGACTCGAAGCGCAGCTACATCGCGCGCCTGGATTCGCCGCGCCTGAAGCCGGCCGGCTGGGATACCACGCCGGCGCCGCAGACGGTCAAGGCCCCGACCGACATGGTGGTCTACGAGCTGCACGTGCGCGACTTCTCGATCAACGACGCCAGCGTGCCGGAACGCCTGCGCGGCAAGTACGGCGCCTTCACCCGCCCCGACTCGAACGGCATGCGCCACCTGGCCGCGCTGGCGAAGAGCGGCCTGACCGACATCCACCTGCTGCCCGTCTACGACATCGGCAGCGTGCCGGAAGCGGGCTGCGCGGTGCCCAAGCCTTCCGGCGCGCCGGACAGCGAGGCCCAGCAGGCGCTGGTCAGGAAGACCGCGGAAACCGACTGCTTCAACTGGGGCTACGATCCCTACCACTACAACGCGCCGGAAGGCAGCTACGCCACCGATCCGGGCGACGGTGCGCGCCGCGTGGTCGAGTTCCGCGAGATGGTCGACGGCCTGCACAAGCTGGGACTGCGGGTCGGCATGGACGTGGTGTTCAACCACACCTTCAGCGCCGGTCAGGTTGAAAAATCGGTGCTCGACCGCATCGTGCCCGGCTACTACCACCGCCTGAACGCGACGGGAGGCATCGAACGCTCGACCTGCTGCGACAACACGGCCACCGAAAACCTCATGATGGGCAAGCTGATGATCGATTCGGTGGCCCTGTGGGCGACCCAGTACAAGATCGATTCCTTCCGCTTCGACCTGATGGGCCACCAGCCGCGCGCCACCATGGAACAGCTGCAGCGGACCGTGAACGCCGCCGCCGGCCATCCCGTGCAGCTGCTCGGCGAAGGCTGGAACTTCGGCGAGGTCGCCAACGGCGCGCGCTTCGTGCAGGCGTCGCAGCTCTCGCTGAACGGCAGCGGCATCGGCACCTTCAACGACCGCACCCGCGACGCCGTGCGCGGCGGCTCGGCCGGCGATTCCGGCGAGGCGCTGTTCGCGCGCCAGGGCTGGATCAACGGCCTGGTCTACGATCCGAACGGCCACGGCCGGCACGATCCGCGCGAACTGCTGCGCGCCGCCGACATGGTGCGCGCCGGCCTGGCCGGCTCGATCCGCAGCTATCCGCTGCAGACCTTCGACGACAAGACCGTGCAGCTGGAAGCGATCGACTATGGCGGCCAGCCGGCCGGCTATGCCAGCGAACCGTCGGAAGTCGTGAACTACGTCGAGAACCACGACAACCAGACCCTGTTCGACAACAACGTATTCAAGCTGCCGGCTTCGACCCCGTCGTTCGAACGCGCCCGCGTGCAGGTGCTGGGCATGGCCGTCGACGCCTTCGCGCAGGGCATCGCCTACTACCACGCCGGCATCGACGTGCTGCGCTCGAAGTCCCTCGACCGCAACAGCTTCAACTCGGGCGACTGGTTCAACCGCCTTGACTGGACCTACCGCGACAATTACTTCGGCACCGGCCTGCCGCCGGCGGAAGATAACGGCAAGGACTACGCGCTGCTGCAGCCCCTGCTGGCCAGCCCGGCCTTCAAGCCGGCGCCGTCGGATATCGCCTTCGCGCGCGACGCCTTCCGCGACCTGCTGGCGATCCGCGCCAGCTCGACGCTGTTCCGCCTGCCGAGCGCCGCGGAGATCAAGCGCCGCCTGCGCTTCTTCAACACCGGTTCGAACCAGAACCCGACCGTGGTCGCCGCCCACCTGGACGGCGCGGGCTACCCGGGCGCCAACTATCCGGGAGCTAACTACAGGGGGATCAGCTACTTCATCAACGTCGACAAGGTCGGCCACACCGTGACCGATCCCCGGGCGGCCGGCAAGGCGCTGCACCTGCATCCGGTGTTCCTGGCCCCGAACGCGGCCGACAAGCGCGCGACCCAGGCGAGCTTCGATCCGGCCACCGGCGCGTTCAACATTCCGCCGCGCACGGCGGTGGTGTTCGTGGAGGATTGAGCCGGCCTAGCCGGCGCTGGCGCATCCAGGAAGAAACGAAACAGGCCTTGACCGCCGCCGGTGCTAGACTTTTTCCCTCACTTCAGGGAGAACCGGCATGGAAAAGATCCGGGCCTGGGCCGCACAGTCCGCGGGCGGCCAGCTTGTTCCTTTTGACTACGATCCGGGGGCGCTGGACCCGGAAGACGTCGAGATCAAGGTCGAGTATTGCGGCGTCTGCCACTCCGACCTGTCGATGCTCGACAATGAATGGGGCATCACCACCTATCCCTTCGTGCCGGGACACGAAGCGATCGGGCGCGTGGTCGGCCTCGGCGCCATCGCGCAGACCAAGGGCCTGACGCTCGGCCAGCGCGTCGGCGTCGGCTGGAACGTGCGCAGCTGCCAGCATTGCGCGGCCTGCCTGCGCGGCGACTTCCAGCTCTGCGAGACCGTGCAGGCGACCATCGTCGGCCATCACGGCGCCTTTGCCGACCGCGTGCGCGCCCATTGGGTGTGGAGCGTGCCGATCCCGAATGCGCTGGCGTCGGGCAATGCGGGGCCGCTGCTGTGCGGCGGCATCACCGTGTTCGCGCCGCTGCTGCAGCTGCACGTGCCGCCGACCGCGCGGGTGGCGGTGTTCGGCATCGGCGGCCTGGGGCACATGGCCCTGATGTTCACGAAGGCCTGGGGCTGCGAGGTCACGGCCTTCACCTCCTCGCCCAGCAAGGTGCAGGAGGCGATGTCCTTCGGCGCCCACCATGTGGCGTCGAGCCGCTCCGAAGCCGACATGCAGCGCCTGGCGGGCAGCTTCGACTTCGTCTTCATCACCGCCAACGCGCCGCTCGACTGGGATGCCGTGATCGGCTTGCTGGCGCCGGGCGGACGCCTGCACTTCCTGGGCGCCGTGCTGGAACCGGTGCCGGTGCAGGTAATGAGCCTGGTGATGGGGCAGCGGGCGATCTCGGCCTCGCCGACCGGCAGCCGCGCCCAGATCGACACCATGCTGCGCTTCGCCACCCACCACCACGTCGCGCCCAAGGTCGAGCACTTTCCGATGAGCCGGGTGAACGAGGCGATGGACCACCTGCGGGCCGGCAAGGCCAGTTACCGGATCGTGCTCGACGCCGATTTCGCGTAGACGAGGCCAGTCCAGCGGCGGCCGCCGAAGCAGGCCAGCAGCAGTGCCGCCGTCGTGCACAGCCAGCCGAACAGGTCGCCGCTGCGCGTGTAGGGCGTCGTTCCCGGCAGCGCCGCCGGCACCCGGCCCAGCAGGGTCGCGCCGGGCAGCGCCGCCGAAGACGTCGACGCCGTCACGCGGCCGTAGGCATCGCTGATCGTCAGCAGGCCTTCGCGTGCCGCGCGCAGCATCGGCATGCCGGTTTCCACGCCGCGTACGGCGGACAGGCGCGCCGCATAGTCGCCGTCCTCGCCGAAGTCCCAGGCCGGCACCAGCAGGGCCTGGGCGCCCAGTTCCGCATAGTCGCGTCCCATCGCCGCGAAATGCACGTCCTTGCAGATCGCCAGGCCATAGCGGTGTCCCGCCATCGCCTGCACCGCGAAGGCGGAGCCGGCGGCGAAGTCGCGCTCGGGCGGCGCCAGGTGGTGCTTGACGTAGTCGGCGGCGAGCCTGCCGTCGGGTGCGAACAGCCACAGGCGGTTGGTCCTGTGGCCGTCGTCGATGCCGACACCCAGGGCCAGCCAGACCTTGGCGCGGGCAGCCAGCGCCGCCATCCTCGATCGCAGCGGCTCCGCTTGCGCCGGCCGCAGCACCGCGATCTTCTCGGGCAGCAGCACCAGCCGCGCGCCCTGCCCCGCCAGGGTGTCGACATGGTGCTCGTAGTGCGTCCAGATGCGCTCGACCTGGGCGGCCGGTACGCGCGGGCCGATGAAATCGTCGATCACCGCCATGCCGACCAGCTCTCCCTGCGCCGGCACAGCCGCCGGGATGCGGGCAAAGCCGAAGCCCAGGCAGCCGGCAGCCAGCAGCAGCGAAGCGGCCAGCGGCCAGCGCGCCGCCCGCCAGCCGTGCACGGCCGCCCACGCCAGCGCGGCCGGCAGCAGCGACAGCACGAACACCAGCCCGGACACGCCCAGCAGCGAGGCGAGCTGCAGCGCGGGCGGGAAGCCGGCCTGGGAATAGGCGATGCTGTCGAAGTTGCCGTCCGGGTGAAAGTGGGCCAGCAGGGTGTCCGCCGCACACCACATCAGCGGATAAGCCAGCACCGTCCACGGCGACGGCGACGTCGACGCCAGCATCACGCGCCGCGCCTGCGACACCACCAGCACCCACAACAGCGCCAGCAGCAGGGTCACGAACAGCGCCGGCGCCAGCGGCATCACCAGGGTGTGGTAGTGCAGGTCGGCGCTGGCGCCGATCAGGCCAGCCAGCAAAGACCAGCCCAGGGCCATGCGCTTGGAGCTGCGCAGCGCGGCCACCAGCAGCGGCGCCGGCGCCACCCAGGCCAGCCACCAGACCGGATGCAGGCCGAAACTCCAGCGCAGCATCAACCCGCCGAGAACCGCCAGCGCGGCGTTGAGCAAGTGCTTACGATCGATGCGCATCGCTCAGGCCTTGCGCGTGAAACCGTCCGCGCTCCATTGCTCGCTGCCCACGCCATGGCGGACCGTGAACAGGCCGTCCGGATCGTAGCGCTCCTTCACCTGCAGCAGCTTCGGATAGTTGGGTCCCCAGTAGGTATCCTGCCAGCGCTGCTGGAAGAAGTCGCTTTCCGAGACATAGGTGCCGGCATTCGGCGCCACCTTGCGCAGCGGGTCCATCGCCCGGCGGATCTTGGCGGCGCGGCGGCGCGCTTCCTGTTCGTCGACGTTCGCGCCCGGCATGCCGGGATAGGCCGGATCGCCGCCGCCGGCAATGATGGCGAGTGCGAAGGCATCGACCACGCCGGGGTGGGTCGCCGTATCGCGGGTCGTCGCAAGCGCCTGCGGCGGCGCGCCGGCGATCCCCTTGTTGAAGTGCAGCTCGACCCACCACTGCTGCGAAGCCGCGCACAGGCTGTCCACCAGCCGCGCCTGGGCGCCCTCTTCCAGCAAGGCAGCCGGCAGCCAGCTCGATTCGTAGCCGTGGATATACCAGCCGACCTGGCCGCGGTCGCCCTGCCACACGGCGTGATGGGCAGGCGCGCCTTCGCGGTCGTCGCGCGCCATGATGGCGGGCGCGGTCTTTTCCCAGAACGCCGCGTCCCAGAAGCGGCGCGCCGGCACCGCCATGATGGTCGGCTCCTTGAAGCTGTAGTCGCCGCTGGCGCGCACCCAGTCGAGGAAGGGTGCCCAGACCGCCTTCGCCTGGGCGCCGTCCAGGCCCTGGAAGACCATCGCCAGGTGCAGCTTCCTGCCCTCGCGCAGGGACACCTGCTCGCCCCAGTGTTCGTTGAACAGGCGCTCGCGGTAGAAGGCGATGAAACGTGCGACCAGGGCCTTGAATGCCGCGTCCGAATCCGCCGTGATGTCGCCGAACACGCCGCCGAAGGTCGGCGGCAGTTCGTGGGTGCGCAGGGTGAGCCGCGTGACCACGCCGAAGGTGCCGCCGCCGCCGCCCTTGAGGGCCCAGAACAGCTCGGGATTGGTGTGCGCGTTGGCGATCCGGACCTGGCCGTCGGCGGTGACGATTTCCGCTTCAAGCAGGCTGGCCGCGGCGGTGCCGTAGCGCTTCGAGAAGCTGCCGAAGCCGCCGCCCGTCACCAGCCCGGCCACGCCCACCGTGGTACAGCCGCCGCCCTGCACGTAGCGGCCGGCCTTGGTGGTCACGGCCGTGTAGGCGTCGATCCACATCGCGCCGGCGCCGACGCTCACCGCCGGCAGCGCCTCGGCCTGCGTGCCACCTTGCGGCACGAAGGCGTCGATCAGGGTGACGTCGTTCATGGCGCGGGTCCACACCAGCAGCGAATCCGGCGCGTTCGAGCCGCCCTTGTAACTGTGGCCGCCGCCCTTGACCACCAGGCGCAGCTTGTGGGTGCGGGCGAAGTTTACGGCGGCGGCGACGTCAAGCGCATTGCGCGCCGCGACCGCATAGGCGCTCGGCTGCGACAGCCAGGCGTCCTGCCAGCCGCTGGTCTGGGTCAACGCGGGATTGTCGCCGACGGCGTATGGATTCTTCAGCTGCTCGCGGGTCGCCGCGCAGGCGCTGGCATCGGTGGCGCAGCCGGCGAAGGGCGAGGCCAGCTTCAGCAGCCGTCCGGAGGTGGCGCGGCGCAGGCCTTCCCAGTCGGCGGCGCCTGGCCAGCCGGGCGTACCGGGGCGCACGCGGTACAGCACCGCCTTCCCCTTCGCCTGCGCCCGCGCCAGTCCGGGCAGGCCGCCCGCTACCAGCGCGGCACCCAGGGAAGCTTTCAAAACCTCGCGTCGTTTCATGCTTCATCCCTCGTTGTTGGTTTGTTCGCAACAAGGATGCAGGAAGCCGGACGGCCGGGCAAACACTTTGTGGCGAAACGGGATTGGCCGGGGGCGAAGTGGCTACCTTCCATGTGATAGAAATTTATATTGCTATTACATGGAAGTTAACGCTACATTTGTCACGCAATGCCATTCCAACAAGGAGAATCCGCCCATGCCGCCTGCCCGACCTGTCCCCATGCTTCAGCGCCGCCTGTCGCGCCTCGCCCTCCTGCCCGCCGCCCTGGGCGCCGCACTTTCCGCCCATGCCCAGCAAACCGGCGTCGGCGCGGCGGTCCAGCAGGTGCAGGTGCAAGGCAGCACGGCCGCCTACGATGCGCGCCGCGACGATACCGCCATGAAGACCGTCGTCCGCCACGACGAGATCGTACGCTACGGCGACACCAGGCTGTTCGAGGTCCTGAAGCGCATCCCGGGCGTGACCGTGAACGGCGCCGCCGGCCGTGGCGGCGAGGTGCGCATGCAGGGCCTGGGCAGCGGCTACACGCAGCTGCTGGTGAACGGCGAACGCCCGCCCGCCGGCATGCAGGTCGACACCCTGGCGCCCGAGATGGTCGAGCGCATCGAAGTGATGCGCGCCGCCAGCGCCGAGTTTTCGATGGAGGGCATCGCCGGCACCATCAACATCGTGCTGAAGAAAACGGTGCGCAAGCCCGAACGCGAGCTGAAGATCGGCTACGGCATCGGGCGCGACACCCGTAGTCCAAACGCCAGCCTGCGCCTGGCCGACCGCGACGGCGCCTTCGGCTACGAACTGGCGGGCAGCCTGGTGCACGACGGCTTTCGCGGCGAGGCGCCGGGCCGCGAGGAAGCCACCGACGCCGCCGGCCGCCGGACCCTGCTGCGCACCACGGCCGGCCACGAGGACGGCAGGATGACGACCCTGAACCTGACACCCAAACTGCAGTGGAAGCTCGACGGCGGCGATACGCTCGGCCTGGAGACCTTCCTGAACCTGAACCGCTTCCGCATCGGCGTGAATGCGCCCACCGCCACCGTGCTCGGCGAGCTTCCGCCTTATCCGGACAAGCAGTTCGGGATGGCCAACGACAACGACGTCCTGCGCAGCACCCTGGAATGGACGCATGCGCTGGCGTCCGGCGCGCGGCTGGAGGCCAGGCTCGGCGTCTCCGCCAGCCGCACCGACAACACGACCCGGCGCACGGCCGGCGGCAATCCGGCAGTCGGGCCGCTCACGCGCAGCATCGATTCGCGCGGCCGCGACCGCGGCCTGAGCACGACCGGCAAATATACGGTGCCGCTGTTCGACGGCCATGCGCTGGCGCTGGGCTGGGATGGCGCCTGGGACCGCCGCAGCGATGCGCGGCGCGAGCGCGACTACCTCGACCCCGCGGCGCCCATTCCCGCCGGCGACGAACATGACAGCGGCCACGTGGCGCGCCTGGCGGGCTATGCCCAGGACGAGTGGACGCTCACACCGCAACTCTCGCTCTACCTCGGCGCGCGCTGGGAGGGCGTGCGCATCGAGGCCGACGGCAACACCTTCGGCACGGCGCGCTCGCGCTCCGGCGTCTTCAGCCCGGTGCTGCAGGTGCTGTACAAGCCGCCCGGCATGAAAGACGACCAGCTGCGGCTGGCCGTGGCGCGCACCTACAAGGCGCCCGGCATGGACCAGCTGCTGCCGCACCGCTACACCTCGGTCAACAACAACCCGGCCGAGCCGGATACCGAGGGCAACCCGAGCTTGAGACCGGAACTGGCGCTCGGCATCGACGCCGCCTGGGAACACCGCTGGGCGGAAGGCGCGATGCTGGCGCTGAGCGCGTCCACGCGCCGCATCGACGACTACACGCGCTCGCTGGTGGTGTTCGACGGCGCGCGCTGGATCGCCCTGCCCGTCAACGTCGGCAAGGCGCGCACCCGTACGCTGCAAGTGGAGACGGTCTTCCCGCTACGGACGCTGATGGATGGCGCGCCGCCGCTCGAACTGCGCGCCAACGTCGCGCGCAACTGGTCCAATGTGGATGGGGTGCCGGGACCCGATAACCGGCTCGACGAGCAGGTGCCGCTGTCGGCCAATCTCGGCGCCGACTACCAGGGCGAACGGATGACGGCAGGTGCGAACTTCGGCTTTCGCAAGGGCGGGCGGGTGGCGGTGGCGGCCAACCAGGCGGCCTGGCTGCACGTACAGCGCGATCTCGAACTGTACGCGCTGTGGCCGGTCGACAGGCGCAGCCGGCTGCGCATCAGCGCCGCCAACCTGCTGGGAATGGACATGGTCAACGAGCGCAGCTACACCGACCTCGCCGGCGGGACGACCCTACGCAACCGGATCGCCAACATCGGCCATCCGAGCCTGAAGCTGACCCTCGAGTCCAGCTTCTGAAGGAGCGGAGGACGGCTGTTCCGCCGCCCTGCCCGGGCCGGGACAGAATGCGCACAGCATGATCAGCGTGGCCATGATCGCCAGCCGCTTGATGTCATCCGGATGCATCATGGCAGTCTCCAATGAGGGAAGATCCCTCATTGTGGAATGCCATACGGAAACGTTCTTGATCCAGCCGGACCCGTCGATCAGATGTCCAGGTGGGAGATCAGCAGGCGCCGGCGCTCGCTGTCGCCTTCGCCGCTGTCGCCGGTCTCCTGTCCCAGCGAGATCCCGACCGCCATGATGTCGATGAGGAGCAGTTGCAGGATGCGCGAGATCATCGAGAGGAAGGTCGTGCTGTCTTCGCTATGGTCGACCGCCAGGCAGATGCTGGCCTTCCGCGCCAGCGCCGATTTGCTGCTGGTGATGGCGATGACGTCGGCGCCCGCCGCGCGCGCGGTGTCGACGGCCGACAGCAGCTCGGGCAGCTGGCCGGTGGTCGAGATCGCGATCACGACGTCGCCCGGACCGAGCAGCTCGGCGGCCAGCCCGAACAGGTGGGAGTCGCCATAGGACGAGGTCGGAATGCGGAAGCGGAAGAACTTGTGCTGGCCGTCCAGCGCCACCACGCGCGAATTGCCCATCGCGTAGAACTCGACCCGCTTGGCGCGGCGCAAAATCTCGATGGCGCGGTCGATCGAGTTCACGTCCAGCTGGTCGCGGAACTTCAGGATCGCCGATACCGTGTTGTCGATGACTTTCGCCGACAGGTCGTGGGTGCTGTCGGTCATGCGCACCTGGCTGTGGCGCACGGGGATGGTGCCGGTCAGGCTGCCCGCGAACTTGAGCTTGAAGTCGGCCAGGCCGGAAAAGCCCAGCGAGCGGCAGAAGCGGATCACGGTCGGCTGGCTGACGTCGGCCAGCTTCGCGATCTCGGCGATCGGCTCGGACAGCACCTTGCGCGGATGCTCGAGCACCAGGGTCGCGACGCGCTGCTCGGCCGGCGACAGCTCGTGCTGCAGGTGCTGCACGCGCTCCATCAGGGTGTTGGCGCCGGTGCGGCCGCGCAGGTGCTCGGAGAGGATGCTCGCCACGCCGTACAAGGCCGGATTCGGCGTCATGATGACGTAGGTCGGGATCTGCGCCAGGTAATCCGAGAAGCGGCCCTTGGCTTCGAAGCGGGCGCGGAACGGCGACGTGGCGAACCACTGCGCCACGCGCGGCACGATGCCGCCGCCGATGAAGATGCCGCCGAAGGCGCCCAGGGTCACCGCCAGGTTGGCCGCGGCGCCGCCCAGCATGCCGGCGAAGCATTCCAGCACTTCCAGGCACAGCGGGTCGTTCTGCTCGAGCGCGCAGCTGACGATCTCCGCGGCGTTGCGGCTGGGCGCGTCGGCCTTGTTACGCAGCGCCAGCGCGCGGTAGATGATCTCCATGCCGGGGCCGGAGATCAGGCGCTCGTTCGACACGTGCTGCCACTCGCGCCAGGCGTACTGCAGGATCGCGAATTCGCGCTCGTCGGCCGGTGCGAAGTTGACGTGGCCGCCCTCGCTGCCGAGAGTGACGAAACCGTCGACGGTCGGGATCACGCCCGACACACCGAGACCCGTACCCGGCCCCAGCACGCCGGCCACCGCATGCGGCTGCGGCTTGCCGCCGCCGATCTGCAGCAGCTCTTCCGGCTTGAAGCCCGGCAGCGCCATCGCCAGCGCCGTGAAGTCGTTCACGATCAGCAGCGTGGTCAGGCCGAGCGCGCGCCGCACCTCGTCGGTCGAGAACTGCCAGTCGCGGTTGGTCATGCGGATGAAATCGCCGCTGATCGGATTCGCCAGCGCGAAGGCGGCATGGCTGATGCGCACGCCGCTGGTCTGCGCCAGATAGGCGTTCAGCAGCGCGACGATGCCGGGATAGTCGTCGCACAGCAGCACGGCGACGTTGCGCAGCACGCCGGGCGCGCTCTCCAGCGCAAAGCGCGCATGGGTCGCGCCGATGTCGGCCAGCAGGCGGGGCCCGTCGGAATAGGCTGCGCGGGGTTGCTTTTGTTCGGTGGTGTCGGGCTCGATGGTCATTGCGCTAGGATACCATTGATTGATTGGCACCAAAACGCCTCGCTCGTCGTTCCCGCGAAGGCGGGAACCCAAGTTCTCTCAGCGCTATCGAAACGCAAACAAACTTGGATCCCCGCCTTCGCGGGGACGACGAGCTATTAACTACTCCGCCTGCGCCGGCTGCGGCACCGAAGCCCCCTCCACCCGCACATCCGGCATGAACAGCAAAATCAGCAGCGCCACCAGCACGATCGCGGTACCGGCGCCGAAGATGTTGGCGATGGCGTGCCGGTAGACCTCGCGCATGGCCGGGTCGAGCACCGTTCCGGTGCCGGCGCTGGCCGCCGCCTCGATGCCGTGGGCGTGCAACTGGTGGGCCAGGATCGCGCCGGAGCCGGTCACGCCCAGCAGGCCGCCGAGCGAGCGGAAGAAGGTCAGCATGGCGGTGCCGACGCCGCGCCGCGCCACCGGCAGCGCGCTCTGCACGACGATGGTCATGTTCGGCATCACCAGGCCCAGGCCGGCGCCCAGCAGGAAGATCGGCGGTTCGATGAACAGGTAGCCGCGGCCGCTGCCCATGGCCCAGGCCAGCATGCCGAAGGCGGCCACTGACACCGCCAGCCCCACCACCTGCACCTCCTTGTACCTGTTGGCGCGCGCCACCAGGCGGCCGATCACCGCCGACGACAGGATCATCCCGGCCATCATCGGCACCGTCAGCATGCCGGAATTCGCCGGGCTGCTGCCCATCACGAGCTGGAAGAACAGCGGGAAGAACACGCTCGATCCCATCAGGCCGACGAAGCTCAGCGCCATCACCGCGCTGGCCAGGTTGAACACGCGGTTGCCGAACAGGTCGGGCGGCAGCACCGGCTCGGCGGCGCGGCGCAGGTGCACGACCAGCCAGGCGCCCAGCACCACCGTGAGCGCGGCGCAAAGCTTGATCTCCGGCGCGCTCCAGGCCCACTCGGTGCCGCCCAGGGCCAGGATCAGCAGCAGCGAGACGATGCTGCCGGTCAGCAGGACCGAGCCGAGGTAGTCGATGCGGTGCGCGTGCGTGACGACGGGCTTGCGCAGCGAGCGCGCGATCGACCAGCAGGCGAAGGCGCCCACCGGCAGGTTGATGAAGAAGATCCAGTGCCAGGACAGCAGGTCCGTCATCAGGCCGCCCAACACCGGGCCGAGCACGCTGGTGACGGCGAACACGATGGCGATCGAGCCCTGGCGCTTGGCGCGGTCCTTGGGCGCCACCAGGTCGGAGATGATGATCTGGGCCAGCGGCATGAAGCCGCCGGCGCCCATGCCCTGGATGGCGCGGAACACGATCAGCTCCGTCATGCCGCCGGCCAGGCCGCACAGGACCGAACCGACCAGGAAGGTGGCGAGGGCCGTGAAGATCATCGGACGGCGGCCGTACTGGTCGGCCATCTTGCCGTACAGCGGCATGGTGGCGGTCGAGGCCAGCACGTAGGCGGTCACCACCCAGGACAGGTGGGCCATGCCGCCGAGGTCGGCGACGATGCGCGGCAACGCGGTGGCGACGATGCTCTGGTCGAGGGCGCCCAGGCCGAGCACGGCCATCAGGGCGAAGTAGACGGCGCGGATCTCCTTCTCGGAAACCGGCGCGGGCGAGGTGGCGTGCGGATTCTGGGTCATGGGCTCATCTTACGACAAGACCCGTGAATTCAGCGCTAGCGTTCACCCTTCCCCGCCTGCCTTCCCGCCAGCCAGGCCAGCACCGCGCCCGCCACCAGCACCGCCGCGCTCAGGCTGAAGCTGGCCCGGTAGCCGCTGGCATCGAAGAGGATGCCGCCGATGGTCGCGCCGGAGGCGATCGCCAGCTGCACCACCGCCACGATCAGGCCGCCCCCCGCCTCCGCATCACGCGGCAGGGTGCGCGCCAGCCAGGTCCACCAGCCGACCGGCGCGGCGGTGGCGACCAGGCCCCACAGGCCGAGCAGCACGGCGGTGGCGGGCAGCGAGGAACCGAAGGCCATCAGGGCCAGGCCGATCGCCGCCATGACGAGCGGGATGACGACCAGGGTGCGG
This sequence comes from Massilia sp. 01N410, assembly GCF_056399665.1. NCBI lineage: Bacteria > Pseudomonadati > Pseudomonadota > Betaproteobacteria > Burkholderiales > Oxalobacteraceae > Massilia > Massilia sp. 01N410. The sequence continues at coordinate 63,696 of NZ_JBFTRV010000018.1, forward strand.
TACAGCTGCCTTTCCAGCACCGCGCCGATCAGGGTGGTGCCGATGAAGCCGGCCACGCCGACGATCAGCAGCAGGCCCGAGACCATCGACACGCCCGCATGGGTCACGTTCTCCAGGAAGGGCCGCAGGTAGGTGAAGAGCGCGAACTGTCCCATGAAGAACAGCGCGGTGCCCGCCATCCCCAGCGCCACCACCGGACGCTTCAGCAGCCGGAAGGCGGCGCCCGCCCCTGCCCCGCCCGCGGCATGCATCTTGGGCAGGCTGAAGAACTTCCAGCCGAAGGCGATGGCGGCCACCGGCACCACGGCGAAGAAGGCGCCGCGCCAGCCGATGACGCCGCCCAGGAAGCTGCCCAGCGGCGCCGCCACCACGGTCGCCAGTGCGTTGCCGCCGTTGACGATCGCCAGCGCCTTCGGCACCGCGCGCTCCGGCACCAGCCGCATCGCGGTTGCCGCCGACATCGACCAGAAGCCGCCGATCGCCACGCCGATGAAGGCGCGGCCGACCATGAAGACCGTGTAGTCGGGCGCGAAGGCGGCCACCGTACCCGACACCATCATCATCAGGGTCAGGGCCAGCAGCAGCACCTTGCGGTCCAGCCGTCCGGCCAGCGGCGCGATGAACAAACTCGTCACCAACGCAAACGCGCCGGACACCGAGATCGCCTGGCCGGCCTGGCCTTCGCTGATGTGCAGGTCGGCGGCCACCGGCGTCAGCAGGCTGACCGGCATGAATTCGGAAGCCACCAGCACGAAGGCGCCGAGCGCCATCGCGAACACCGCGCCCCATGCCGCCGGCTTGTCTTCCACTTCCGCCGCAGCGGCAGGGAGTCGCATGTCCATAGCCGTCTCCTCAAGCCGCCAGGGTCGCGCTGTCGATCACGAAGCGGTACTTGACGTCGCCCTTGAGCATGCGCTCGTAGGCGGCGTTGATCTCGTCCGCGCGAATCATCTCGATGTCGGACACGATGCCGTGCTCGGCACAGAAGTCCAGCATCTCCTGGGTTTCCGGGATCCCGCCGATCATCGAGCCGGCCAGTGCGCGGCGCTTGGTGATCAGGTTGAACACCTGCGGCGACGGGTGCGGCGTGGCCGGCGCGCCGACCAGCACCATGGTGCCGTCGCGCTTCAGCAGGTTCAGGTAGGCGTCGAGGTCGTGCGGCGCCGCCACGGTATTCACGATCAGGTCGAGCGTCTTGGCACGCGCGGCCATCGCTGCCGGGTCCCTGGACACGACCACTTCATGCGCGCCCAGCGCTTCCGCGTCCTTGCGCTTCGATTCCGAGGTCGTGAAGGCGACCACGTGGGCGCCCATCGCGCGCGCCAGCTTGATGCCCATGTGGCCGAGGCCACCGATGCCGACGATGCCAACCAGCTTGCCGGGGCCGGCCTTCCAGTGGCGCAGCGGAGAATACGTGGTGATGCCGGCGCACAGCAGCGGCGCGACGGCGGCCAGCTGGTCTTCCGCGTGCTTCACGCTCAGCACGAAGCGCTCGTGCACGACGATCTGCTGCGAGTAGCCGCCCAGCGTATGGCCGGGGGCGTCCCGGGTCGGGCCGTTGTAGGTGCCGACCATGCCGTCGCAGTACTGCTCCAGGCCTTCGTCGCAGTCGGCGCAGTGCTGGCAGCTGTCGACCATGCAGCCGACGCCGACCAGGTCGCCGACCTGGTGCGTGTGTACGTGATCGCCAACCGCCGACACCCGCCCGACGATCTCGTGGCCCGGCACGCAGGGAAACAGTGTCCCGGCCCATTCGGCGCGCACGGTGTGCAGGTCGGAATGGCAGACGCCGCAGAAGGCGATGTCGATCTGGACATCGTGCGGACCCGGCGCGCGGCGGGTGATGTCCATCGATTCCAGCGGCTTGTCGCTGGCATAAGCACCATAGGCTTTCACAGTCATGCTGGTTCCTTTCGTTCGCAAAGAGCGCATGATACGAGCAAACAGAACCACAAAACGGTGCCGGAATTGCATGGGCTTATGAATGCAGCTCATGAATCGGATGGTTAATTAACGCTAAACTGTCATCAATGGCCCGCGAAAACATCAACGATATCCTCGTCTTCCTCGCCGTCGCGCGCGAACGCAGCTTCACGCGCGCGGCGGCCAAGCTCGGCATGACGCAATCGGCGCTCAGCCACATCATCCGCGGGCTGGAGGAACGCCTGGGCGTGCGCCTGCTGACCCGCACCACGCGCAGCGTCTCCCCCACCGATGCCGGCGAGCGCCTGCTGCAGAACGTGGGACCGCGGCTGGAAGAGATCGAGGCCGAGATCGCCGCCGTCAGCGACCTGGGCGACAAGCCGGCCGGCCTGGTGCGCATCACCGCCATCGACCACGTGGTCGACAGCGTGCTGTGGCCGCGCCTGGCGCCGCTGCTGCCGCAGTATCCCGACCTGCACGTGGAAATGAGTTCGGACTATCGCCTGGTCGACATCGCCGCCGAACGCTACGACATCGGCGTACGCTGGGGCGACCAGGTCGACAAGGACATGATCGCGGTGCGCCTGACGCCGGACATGAAGATGATGGTGGTCGGCGCCCCCGCCTATTTCGCGCACCGGCCGGTGCCAGGCTCGGCCCAGGACCTCATGAAGCACAACTGCATCAACCTGCGCCTGGCCAGCAGCGGCGGCCTGTATGCCTGGGAGCTACGCCACGAAGGCCGCGACATGGAAGTGCGGGTGCGCGGCCAGCTCACCTTCAACAGCGCCTACCAGATCCTGCATGCGGCGCTCGACGGCTGCGGCCTGGCCTTCATCCCGGAAGACCTGGCCGGCGTCCACGTGCGCGCCGGACGCCTGCAAAGCGTGATGGAAGACTGGTGCCCGAGCTTCCCGGGCCTGCACGCCTACTATCCGAGCCGGCGCCAGAACTCGCGCGCGCTGGCGCTGGTGATCGAGGCGATCCGCTACAAGGACTAGCACAGCTTCGCCAGGTCCTTCCTGAGCTGCACCACGGTGGGCGTCACGACGTTCAGGAAAGCCGCTTCGCGCGAGCGCCGGGCAAAGTCCCTGCCTTCGCTGCCCAGCAGGGCGCGTCCGCCGAGGGCCTGCAGCTCCAGCCGCACCGCATCCGCCGCCATCTCGACCATGCGCAGGCGCAGCTCCAGCAGTTCGCGCGGCCGTTCGCGCAGGCGGCCCCCGTCCAGGCCCGCAAGCAGGGCCGCGTCAAGATCCTGCGTTGCCGATTCGAGTGCCGCCAGCTCGGCGGACTGCGCGCCGGCGAGCGCCTCCCGCGCGGCCCGCAGCGATGCGCGCGCCAGGCCCAGCCCCAGTCCGCACTGGAGCCCGACGAAGACCGGACGGATGGCGGGCAGGAAGACCCGCGCCTGCGGATGCAGTTGCCAGGACTCTTCGACCGGCACCTCGTCCAGGTGCAGCGCCGCCGTATTCGTGCCGCGCAGCGCCAGCAGCTCGAGGTCCGGCGTCCGCCGCAGGCCCTGCGCATCGTGCGGCACGGCGAACACGGCGGGATTGTCGCCCTGCGCATCCCCGGCCGCGATCGCGGCGACGAAGCCCTGGCGGCGCAGGTTGCTGGCCCAGGGCACGGCGCCGTGCAGGCGCACGCCCCCGGGTCCGGTCGTGAAGGACGTGCGCAGGCGATCCAGGCCGCCCAGGAACTTCATCGCATTCGACAGCCCCGGCGCGCCGGCGAGCCGTCCCTGTTGCAGATCCGGCATGAGGCGTGCGGCCAGTTCCCGGTTCGGGCTGGCGAGCAGGCATTCCATGAAGGCGCGCTGCGCCCAGAACACGAAGGCGGCGCTGAGCGAATGTTCGGCGAGCGCCGCGACCACGCGCACGGCGCTGCCCGGCGTACCGGCTGCGAACAGGCCGGATTGCGCCAAACGCGCGAGCAAACCATCCCCTTCATCGGCACGCGTATCGAGTGCTTCCGCACGCTCCCTGATCCAGTCGACAAGCGATTCATCCAGCACGGCCATGGTTCCACGAATATGAGATTGCATTCATGGTAAGCGAAAACAAGGTCCATACATGCGCCGGCACCGGGATAGGTACTCTCCCAGCAGAAAACAAAAAAACGAGCGAAAATAAGAACTTACGAATTCAAGGACCATACTTTTCCGCCATGTCCAATGTAGCTTCTTCGACTGTCCCCCGCCGCGCGGCGATGAATCCGGCGCCGCTCGGCGTGTCGCTGCTACTGATCGTCCTCGGCGCGCTGTATCTCGCGCAGGCGGTCAGTGCCAAAATTTCCGCGCTGTTCGTGGTCGGCGCGCTGCTCGGCCTCTCGCTGTATCACGCGGCCTTCGGCTTCACCTCGTCGTGGCGCGTGTTCATCGCCGACGGCCGCGGCGCCGGCCTGCGCGCGCAGATGCTGATGCTCGCCGTCGGCGTCGCGCTGTTCTTCCCGGCCCTGGCCAGCGGCACGCTGTTCGGCAATCCCGTCACCGGCCTGGTGTCGCCGGCCGGCACCTCCGTCGTCATCGGCGCCTTCATGTTCGGCATCGGCATGCAGCTCGGCGGCGGCTGCGCATCCGGCACCCTGTACACGGTGGGCGGCGGCAGCACGCGCATGATCGTGACCCTGGCCGCCTTCATCGCAGGCTCCGTGATCGCCACCGCGCACATGCCCTTCTGGACTTCGCTGCCCCAGCTCAAGCCGGTCTCGCTGGTGAAGACCCTGGGCCTGGCGCCCGCGCTGCTGCTCAACTGGCTGGTGTTCGCGGCCATCGCGGCCATCACCGTCGTCGTCGAGAAGCGTCGTCACGGCCGCCTGGTCGCTCCGCAGCTGCCGGCGGACCGCGCCGCCACCTGGCTGCACGGCCCCTGGCCACTGGTGGCCGGCGCCCTGGCGCTGGTCGTGCTCAACTTCGCCACGCTGGCGCTGTCCGGCCGTCCCTGGGGCGTGACCTCGGCCTTCGCGCTGTGGGGCGCGAAAGCGGCGTCAAGCATCGGCATCGACACCGCCAGCTGGGCCTACTGGTCGACCAAGGCCAACGCCGCCGCGCTGGCCGCGCCGGTCTCGCATGACGTGACGTCGGTAATGGACATCGGCATCGTGCTCGGCGCAATGCTGGCGGCCGCGCTGGCCGGCCGCTACTCGCCGGTGTGGAAGCTGCCGCTGCGCTCCTTGATCGCGGCCGTCGTCGGCGGCCTGCTGCTGGGCTACGGCGCCCGCCTCGCTTATGGCTGCAACATCGGCGCCTACTTCAGCGGCATCGTGTCGGGCAGCCTGCACGGCTGGCTGTGGCTGGTGGCCGCGTTTGCCGGCAACGTCTTCGGCACCCGCCTGCGTCCGCTGTTCGGCCTCGAGGTCGAGCGGGTGAAGCCGAGCGCCTGCTGAGCCCAAGCGGCGCGTTTACTCACTTCAGCGCCAGCTCGCCGTACCGCCAGGCGGCCGTCACGCCGCCATCCATCAGGAAGTCGCTGCCCGTGATGAAGCCCCCATCGGGGCCCATCAGCAGGGCCGCGACGTTCGCCACCTCGTCGGGCGTACCGACACGTCCCGCCGCCGACACCTCGATCATGCGCCGGTAGCCCGGCCCGCGCGGGCCGGCGAATTCGTCCTTCGCCAGCGGCGTGAAGATGATCCCCGGGCTGATGGTATTGACGCGCGCGCCGCGCTTGCCCCAGCGGACCGCTTCGGCCATGACGCGCAATGAATTACCGCGTTTCGATACCTGGTAGGCGTGCAGCGGATCCTTGACCTGGTCCGGCTGCAGCATGGGCAGGGCCAGCAACTGGTCCGCCGGCGTCAGGGCCAGCGCCCGGTTCTGCTCTTCCGTCAGCGCCGGCAGGCGGTGCCCGGACTGCGAGGCGATGACGACAGCCGATCCGCCCGGCGCGATGACCTTGCCAAATTCCTCCAGCACCACGGCGGTACCGTAGAGATCGACCTTCAGGATCGTTTCCGGCGTGGCCTGGGTCGGCGAGACGCCGGCCGCATGGATCACGCCCTTCACCGCGCCGAGCGAGGCCGCCAGTCCGCCCAGCGCGTGCACGGAGTCACGTGAGGACACGTCCACCTGCGCGGTCTGCACCTCGAAGCCGGCTTCGCCCAAGGTCCTGGCTGCGGCGTCCGCATTTTCCGCGCGCAGGTCGGCCAGCAGCACCAGCTTGCCCAGGCTGACGCGGCGGGCGATGGCCTGGCCGATCGATCCCGGGCCGATGACGACGACGACTTCTTTCATATTACCGCTCCTTTCAAATGTCGAGCTTTCGTTCGCTCATCCACTTCACGATGTCCGGATCGCGGTGGGAGAAGAAACAGCTGCTGCCGGTTTCCAGCGCCGCGATCGCAGACATATCGTCAGCGGTCAACGTGAAATCGAAGATGTCGAGGTTTTCAAGCATCCGCTCGCGGCGCACGGTCTTGGCCAGGGCGACCACGTTTTGCTGGGTCACCCAGCGCAGCACGACTTGACCGACCGTCTTGCCGTGCCTGGCGGCGATCGCCATCAGAACGCCGTTCTCGAAGAGCCCGTTACGGCCTTCCGCGAACGGCGCCCAAGCCTCGGCCTGAACGCCGTGCTCGCGCATGAAAGCCAGGGCCTCGGCCTGCTGATGGAAGGGGTTGATTTCGACCTGGTTGACCGCCGGCGGAATCTCGTTGAAGGCGATGATATCCATCAGCCGGTCCGGATGAAAATTACTGACGCCGATGGCGCGCAGTTTGCCCGCACCATATGCCTCTTCCATCGCGCGCCAGGAACCGTGGACGTCGCCAAACGGCTGATGAATCAGGAACAGGTCGATGTAATCCACCCGCAGCCGCCGCAGCGAATTCCCGATCGCTTCCTTCGTGCGTTCATAGCCGGTGTGCTGGACCCAGAGTTTACTCGTGATAAACAGCTCTTCGCGATCCACGCCACCGTTCTTCACGCCCTCCCCGACCGCCGCTTCGTTCATGTAGGAAGCTGCGGTATCGATCAGGCGATAGCCGGTCTCGATCGCATCGACGACCGCCCGTTCGCACGCCTTCGGATCGGGAATCTGGAAGACGCCGAATCCCATTACCGGCATCTGCAAGCCATTGTTAAGCTCTACATACTGCATAGTCCTTGCTCCTTTCATTTGCCGACCAGGGCCTGACGATCGGCGGAATAACGCGCCCCCTGCACAGCAATCGTCGACAGCGCCGCGTCCAGATCGCGACACTCACCGGCCTCCAGCTGCAGCGGCGCAGCACCGATGTTCTCGTCGAGCCGGTGCAGCCTGGTGGTGCCTGGAATCGGGACAATCCACGGCTTGCGCGACAGCAGCCAGGCCAGCGCGATCTGGGCCGGGGTCGCGTTCCTTTCGCCGGCGATTCGTGCGAGCAGATCGACCAGGGTCTGGTTCGCGGCGCGCGCGCCCTGGCTGAAGCGTGGCACGGTGTTGCGGAAGTCGGTCGGATCGAACTGCGTCGCCGCGCTGATGGCGCCGGTCAGGAAGCCCTTGCCGAGCGGGCTGAAAGGCACGAAGCCGATGCCCAGCTCTTCCAGCAGCGGCAGAATTTCGGCTTCCGGCTCGCGCCACCACATCGAGTATTCGCTTTGCAGGGCCGTCACCGGCTGCACGGCATGGGCGCGGCGGATCGTCTGCGGGCCGGCTTCCGACAGGCCGAAGTGCTTGACCTTGCCCTGGCGGATCAGGTCCTGCACCGCGCCGGCCACATCTTCGATCGGCACGTTCGGGTCGGTCCGGTGCTGGTAAAACAAATCGATCCGCTCGGTCTTCAGGCGCCGGAGGGACTGCTCCGCCACTTCACGGATGCGCTCCGGCCGGCTGTCCAGGCCCGCATGCGCATCGCCATTTCGGAATCCGAATTTGGTCGCGATCACGACCTGGCCGCGGAACGGCGCCAGCGCTTCGCCGACCAGTTCTTCGTTCGCGCCATAGGCTTCGGCCGTATCGAAGAAGGTGACACCGCGCTCGACCGCGGCGCGGATCAATGCGATTGCCACGTCACGGTCCGCGGCCGGGCCGTAGCCATAACTGAGGCCCATGCAGCCAAGACCGATTGCGGATACCTTCAAACCACTCTTGCCAAGTTCACGTTGTTGCATCGTTTTTCCTCCTGTACCGGCTACTGTACCCAGGCAGGCATTGCTTGATAAGACGGTATAATCGGCATGCCTTGATTAGCTCACCTAATGAATCATGAAAGCGGATCTGGATGACCTCGTGGCTTTCGTGCTGGTTGCGCGCGAAGGCAGCTTCACGAAAGCGGCCGCGCAGCTCGGCGTGTCGCAGTCGGCCCTGAGCCAGACCATCCGGGCGCTGGAAGAGAGGCTGGGATTGCGCCTGTTGACGCGCACCACGCGCAAGGTGGCGCCGACCGAGGCCGGAGAACGGCTGCTGATGACGGTGGGGCCGCGACTGGACGGCATCGAGGACGACCTTGCCGCACTCAGCGAACTGCGCGACAAGCCCGCCGGCTCGATCCGCATCACCGCATCGGAACATGCCGCCGATACGATCCTGCTGCCGAAGCTGATGCCGCTGCTGGCCAGCTATCCGGATATCGAACTCGAAATCAACACCGACTACCGGATGATCGACATCGTCGAGCAGCGTTTCGATGCCGGCGTGCGCCTGGGCGAGCACCTGGCAAAGGACATGATCGCCGTGCCCATCGGACCCGACGCCAGGATGGCGGTGGTCGCCTCCGCCGCCTACCTCGCCGGGCATCCTGCCCCCACGAAGCCGCAGGATCTGACCGATCACAGATGCATCAACGTGCGCCTGCCCACCCACGGCGGCCTGCTGCCCTGGGATTTCAAGAAGGGGACGCGCGAACTGAACGTGCGTGTCGAAGGGCAGCTCATCCTGAACGGTTTTCCGCAGGTGCTGCAGGCAGTCCTGGGCGGCATGGGACTGGCCTTCATGCTGGAAGACAGCGTGCAGACCCATGTCGCCGACGGCAGGCTGGTGCGGGTGCTCGAGGACTGGTGCGCCGTCTTCCCCGGCTACCACCTCTATTATCCGAGCCGCCGCCAGCCGTCGTCCGCGTTTGCCCTCGTCGTCGATGCCCTGCGTTTCACGCCGGCTTTGCCAGGTGTCCGGTCTTCAAATAGAAGCTCACTCCCTGCCGGCCGGCGATGAGGTCACCCTGTTCGCCGGCAGGCAGGCGGATCCAGCTGCCTGGCCCATAACGCCGCTCGCCATCGGCGATCTCGCCGTCGAGCACCAGCAGTTCGGCGCCTCCAACGACCCCGTTCAAGACCACCTGCCCCGCTTCCAGGCGCTGCAGGCATACCTGCTCGGCAGGACTCGAGAACAGCGGACAGACCATCCTGTCGCCTTCACGCCGCCAGGCGGCGGAATCGCGCGTATCGATGCGCACGCGCCGTTCGTCATGCGGCATCATCTGCCGCAGCTTGACGAAGATGAGCGCGCCCTCGGCACTGGAGGGCTGGTGGGAAGTCCCCGGCGGATTGCGCAGATACCAGCCGGCCGGGAAGTCCCCGGTCTCGTCGGAGAAGGTGCCCGACAGGACCAGGATCTCTTCCCCGCCCGGATGCGCATGCGGCGGGAAGCGCGAATCCGGGGCATAGCGCACGATGCTGGTGGCGCGGGCTTTCTCCTCGCCGATCCGGTCCAGCATCATCCGCTCGACGCCCGCCTGCGGCGACGCGACCCATTCGTACTGGCCGGGTTCGACGATGACGCGCCGCGAAAAGTCTGCGTTGACGAACATGAGGTTTCTCCTTACTTGCCCGCCAGGCCCTTCAGCAGGGCCATATGGAAGGCCGCCGGATCCTGCATCTGCGGCGCATGGCCCATGTTCTCGAACTCGACCAGGGTCGCATGCGGGATCGCTTTCGCGGTGCGCTTGCCCAGCTCCGCATAATTGCCGAGCCTGGGCCGCAGCTCGGCCGGGGCGGCATCCTTGCCGATGGCGGTGTTGTCCCTGGTCCCGATCAGCAGCAGCACCGGCATGGTCAAGAGCGGGAACTCGTAGACCACCGGCTGGGTGTAGATCATGTCGTACAGCAGGGCCGAGTTCCAGGCCACCAGTTGTTTGCCCGGCCCGCGGTACATCCCGGCCAGCATCTGCACCCAGGGCTCGTACCCGGGCTTCCACTGGTTCACATAATAGGTCGATTTCTCGTAGTTGCGGATCTTGTCGGCGTTCTGGCCCAGCTCGCGCTCGTACCATTTGTCGACGCCCAGCGAAGGCACGCCCAGCGCCTTCCAGTCCTCGAGGCCGATCGGATTGGCCAGCACCAGCTGCTCGGTCTGGTCCGGATACAGCAGGCCGTAGCGCACCGCCAGCATGCCGCCGGTGGAGTGGCCCATGACGGTCGCCTTCTTGACGCCGATCGCTTCCAGCAGCGCATGCGTGTTGGCGGCCAGTTGCTGGAAGCTGTACTGGTAATGCTCGGGCTTGGTCGACTTGCAGAAGCCGATCTGGTCCGGCGCCACCACGCGGTAGCCGGCCTTGCTCAAGGCCTCGATCGACGCTTGCCAGGTAGCCGCGCAGAAGTTCTTGCCGTGCAGGAGGACCACGGTGCGGCCGTTCGGCGTGGCCGGCTTCACGTCCATATAGGCCATGTGCATCGGTAGGCCTTGCGAGGTGAAACGGTACTGCTGCACCGGGTAGGGATAGTCGAAGCCCTCGAGCTCGGGGCCGTAGGCGGGTTCGGCGGCCCGCGCGGCGCCCAGGACGAGGCTCAACAGCAGTGCGGTGGAACGGACATGGACAGGCATCGTGCTTCCTCGGCGGATTGCGATGCCTGCGAGTCTAGCCTATCCGCGCAATCACTTCAGCACCGCTTCCGCATCGACGATATCGACGCCCTGCAGCTGGCCCAGCCAGCTGTCGAACCAGGGCTTGTGCGAAGCGCCGACGATGGTCAGCACGCGCGCAGCCGGGCGTTCGCGGAAGGTCTCGCGGATGTTGGCGACCATGCGCAGGTTGCGCACTTCCCAGCCGCCGACGAACATGCGCGGATAGCCTTCCGGCGATTGTGAACGCATCGACGGAACGACGTTGTTCTCGGCAAGGACCCGCAGATTGTTCGGGTCGTTGACCGAACGGTACAGCGGCAGCAGGTCGGGCGCCTGCTTGAGGACGTCCTCGCGTTTCTCGAGCGCGTTCAGCTCCGCGCGGTCGGAGGCCCACGCGGCTTCGAGCGCCTTGACGTAGGCCTTGACGTCCGCCACGTCGATGTTGTCGCCGGTATGGTTGTCCACCGCGTGGACGCGCTCCAGGCTTAGGCGCGCGGCCAGGCGCGCGGCGATCTGGTAGCTCTCGTTGTTGCGCTTGCCGATCTGCGCCAGCTGCTCGACCAGCGCGGCGTCGAGGCCGTCGCCGCCGCGGCGCTCGGCCTCGGGCAGGCGCAGCCACTGCACATAGGCGGAGACGGGTTCGTGCGCCGCCAGGAACAACGCGGCCAGGTGGCGCCGCTGGGCCGGCGTGGGCGGCGACGGCTGCGCCGGCCAGGCCTTGAGCGTCTTCGCGATCTCGGCAAGCGCGGCGGGGATGTCCAGACCGGTGGCCTTTCTTGCCGCCTCGGGCGCGTCGCAATAGCCGGCGCCGTATTTGGCGGGATGGCGCAGCGCGAGGTCGCATTCCTCGCCGGGCTCGTTCTCGACGGTGATGATCTCGGGCCTGAACGCCGCGAGCTTGTCCAGCACACCGTCCAGCGCTTTCGGGTCGAAGCTCTTCGGCATGGTGCGCAGGTGTACGGTGCCCAGCACCAGTACCTGGGCGCGCGCTCCGGTCATGTCGCGGTCGAGCGCCGTCAGGTCGATCGGCGACTGCGCCTGCACAGTCAGAGGCACTGCGAGCGGCACCGCCGCGACGAGTCCCCAGCCCCACTTGGTCCACTTGCCCATCCTCTTCCCCCTTTCGAACGGTGTTGTCGTAGCCGGTCAATGTAGAGAGAAGAGAGAAGGAGCTCAACGGCGATGAGGACAGAATGCTATTTTCGCAGTCCAGCCTGTCGAAAAGCCGGATCGGAGAGCACGTCGATACGGCGCTGTGCGCGATGGGTCCTTACCCAGCACACCGCCACCACGGCAAGGCCGATCGCGGTCGGCGCCAGCTGGGACCAGGGCTGCCCTACCCTGACCGTATTGCCGACGGCCGCCGAGAGCATCCCGAACAGGCAGCCGAGGATCTTGTAGATATGCTCGTAGCGCCACAGGCTGGCATGCCAGCGCTTCGGGAACAGCCAGCGCGCCGCATCGTAAGCCAGCAGCATCGCCACCGCCGCCAGGGTCGAATACAGGACCGATGCCGACGCGCCCACCATGGCGCCATCGGCGAACAGGCGGCGCACCAGCATGGCGGTGAGCGCGGCGGCGCCCAGCAGCAGGCCGGCATCGAGCCTGTCCGGGCCGGCGCCGCGCGTGTAGATGACGTGCCAGCCGCTCAGCAGCTGGTAGGACACCAGCACGGTCAGCACCGCGAACAGGGGCAGGGAGCGGAACACCGCATTGCCGATCGCGGCGCTCAGGCAGACCACCGCGGTAAGCAGCACGAACACGCGCCCGCGCCGGCGGTGCAGGATTGCGTCCTTCGGCTTCCACAGCACATACATGCCGAGGACGATGGCGGCGCTGCCGGCCAGGACGTGGACGAGGATGTTCAGCAAGTGTGGGATCGTCATGCATCCCAAGGTAGGGAAAACGGCAAGGGGGCACAAGAACGGCGGAACGAAGCGCCGCTTTTGTGCCCCCAACTGCGAATACGAGGATCGAAGCGCGGATCAGTCCAGCGCGATCAGCGCCACCGGCGCCGCCAGCTCGAACTTCACCTTGCCGCCCGAGACCATGGCGGACTTGCCGGTGTACCAGTCGCGCACCGTCTGGCCGTCCGAGAACACGCCGGCCACCGGAATCGCCACCGGGCGGTCCTGCGGCAGCCCGAGCGCCACCACCACGCGGTCGCTCACGCCATTCTTTTCATACGTGCGCTTGAAGACGTAGGGGCTGGACTGCAGCATCTGGTGCACGCCCCCGCCCACCGCCGGATGCGCGTGGCGGAAGCGGCCCAGGCGCGCCCAGTGATCGCGCACTTCGGCCACGCCGAACAGGCCGACGCGGCTGTTGTTCTTCAGCTGGTCCCAGTTCATGAAGGAGCGCAGGTTGGCGTCGCCTTCCGCGCCCTCGATCTTGAGCACGCGCGCGGTCTCGTCGCCGTAATAGATCTGGGCCGCGCCCGGCGCCAGCAGCAGCTTGTTGGCCGCTTCCATCGGGTGTTCGCGCATGGCGTCGAAAGGATGGCCGTCGTCGTGGGAATCCAGGTAGTTCAGCACCGACACACCCTTCAGCGGGCCGTTCAGCGCCGCCGAATAGCCGGAGAACAGCTGTTCGTAGCCCCCGGCCGCGTCGCGCGCCATGCTGAAGTTGATCATGCTGTCGAAGCCATTGTCGTAATAGTCGACCCTGGTGCCGCCGTCGTAGCTGAACTCGCGTCCGGCCTTGATCGAGTAGCCATAGGTCTCGGCCGTCATGAAGAACGGCAGGTTGCCGAGCTTCGCCACCGCCTGCTTCCCGGCCGGGGTGCGCTTCCAGTCCTCGTAGGCGGCGCCCGCGACCTTCTTCAGGTCCTTCCACACGCCGGGCTCGGTGTGCTTGACGGTGTCCGCGCGGAAGCCGTCGAAGCCGTACTTGCGCACCCAGTCGGCATGCCATTTCATCAGGTAGTAGCGCGGCGCACGCGGATAGCCGGTGCGCTTGAAGAAGTCGTCCAGTTCCCTGGTTTCGCGCTCGTAGCGGCCTTCCTGCTTCCACTTGGCGGCGAGCGCCGGCGGCACGTCGACCTTCTCGTTGCTCTCGGTGCGGAAGTCCGGCAGGTTCTTCACCAGGGTGCAGCTGACCGTGGTCGCCATGTCTTTATACGTGCAGGTCGGCGAGGTGCGCACCCACTCGGCCGGCCACACCGGATCTTCCGCGGTGACGGGGCCGGTGTGGTTCATCACCACGTCCAGCAGCACGCGGATGCCGCGCGCGTGGGCGGCATCCACCAGCTCGTGCATGTCTTTCTCAGTCCCGAGGTTGGCGTCGAGGCTGGTGAAGTCGCGCGCCCAGTAGCCGTGGAAGCCGTAGGACTTGCCGGTGCCCTCGTCGGTGCCGGCGTGGATCTGCTCGACCGGCGGCGTGATCCAGATCGCGTCCACGCCCAGGTCGTCGAAGTACCCCTCCTTGATTTTCTGCGTCACGCCGGCCAGGTCGCCGCCCATGAAGCCGCGGGCGACGGCGGCGTCGTCCTTGCGCCCATAGGCGTGGTCGTTGGCCGGGTTGCCGTTGTTGAAGCGGTCCGTCAGCAGGAAGTAGACGGTCGCATTCTCCCAGGTGAAGGGCTTGCCTTTCATGGGCGACAGGTCCGGAGCGGCGGACGCGGAGCCGAAGGCGAGCATCAGGGAAACGGCAAGGGCGGAGAATTTCATTCAGGGTCCTTTATGGTTAATGACGGATCATGTGATAACACTTGGTTCGTTACGCCCGGTACGCTGCTTCAGTTCCGACACCTGCTCCGCAATCGCAATCAAGGGCGCCAGCGCGTCCTGGGTATCGAGATCATGGCGCTTTGGGTCCGCCTCGTAGCGTTCGAGGTAGACGCGCACGGTCGCGCCTTCGGTGCCGGTGCCGGACAGGCGCAGCACGATGCGCGATCCGTCGGTCATGATGATGCGGATGCCCTGGCGCGTGGCGACCGATTGGTCGACCGGGTCGGTGTAGACGAAGTCGTCGGCCTGCGAAACGCGAAAATTCCCGAAGACCTGGCCGGCCAGCGATTCCAGCTTTGTCCGCAGGTCGACCATCATGCGGTCGGCGGCCGCCGCATCGACGGCTTCGTAGTCGTGGCGCGAATAATAGTTGCGGCCGAAGCGGGCCCAGTGTTCCTGCACGATCCGGTTGACCGGCTTGCCGGTCGCGGCGATCAGGTTCAGCCAGAACAGCACGGCCCACACGCCATCCTTTTCGCGGATGTGATTCGAGCCGGTGCCGTAGCTCTCTTCGCCGCACAGGGTGGCGAGATTGGCGTCGAGCAGGTTGCCGAAGTACTTCCAGCCGGTCGGGGTCTCGAAGCAGGAGATGCCCAGCGCTGCGGCCACGCGGTCGGCCGCCGTTGACGTTGGCATCGAGCGCGCGATGCCCTTCAAGCCGTCGCGGTAGCCCGGCGCCAGGGTGGCGTTGGCGGCGATGATGGCCAGGCTGTCCGAGGGCGCCACCGCCAGGTTCCTGCCGACGATCATGTTGCGGTCGCCGTCGCCGTCCGAGGCGGCGCCGAAGTCGGGAGCGTCGGGGCCGTTCATCAGCGCCACCAGCTCGGCCGCGTTGACCGGATTCGGGTCCGGATGGTGGCCGCCGAAATCCTCGCGCGGCTCGGCGTTGATGACGGTGCCCGCGGGTGCGCCGAGCATGCCTTCGATGATGGCTTTCGCGTAGGGGCCGGAGACCGCGCTCATGCCGTCGAAGCGCATCGTGAAGCCGCCCCGGAACAGCGCGCGGATGGCGTTGAAGTCGAACAGGCGGCTCATCAATTCGGCGTAGTCGGCGACGGAGTCGATGACCTCGACGTCCATCTCTTCGAGACGGCTGGCGCCGATCCGGTCGAGGTCGACCGGGCCGGCGTCGCTGATACGGTATTCCGAGAGAAGCTGGGTATGCGCGAAGATCGCCTCGGTGATCTTTTCAGGCGCCGGGCCGCCGTTCCCGATGTTGTACTTGATGCCGAAGTCGCCCTCCGGGCCGCCCGGATTGTGGCTGGCCGACAGCACGATGCCGCCGAAGGCGCCGCGCTTGCGGATCACGCAGCTCACCGCCGGGGTGGAGAGGATGCCGCCGCGTCCGACCAGCACTTTCGCCACCTTGTGTGCGGCGGCCATGCGGAGGATGGTCTGGATCGCGTCGCGGTTGAAATAACGGCCGTCGCCCCCGAGCACGAGGGTGCGGCCATTGCAGTCGCCCAGGGTCAGGAAGATCGCCTCGACGAAGTTTTCGAGGTAGCCGGGCTGCTGGAACTCGGTCACCTTCTTGCGCAGACCCGAGGTGCCGGGACGCTGCCCGGCGAACGGCGTGGTCGCTACTGTCTGAATCGTCATCTCGTGCTCCTGTATCGATGCGTGGTTTGTTGTCAAACCTTCATGATAGGACAGGAGCCGAAATGATGGCGCAGGCTTACTTCTCGGCCTGATCCGTGACAAACATCGTCAATACGGCCGCCAGCACCATGCAGGCGCCGCCCAGCATCAGGGTCAGCACCGTGTGGCCGCCGAAGAAGTGCTTGGTGAAGAAGCCGAGCAGCAGGCCGCTGACGATCTGCGGGATCACGACGAAGAAGTTGAACAGGCCCATGTAGTAGCCCATGCGGTTGGCGGGCAGCGCGCCGGCCAGGATCGCATACGGCATGGTCAGGATGCTGGCCCAGGCGATGCCGACGCCGATCATCGGCAGCATCAGGGCCTGCTTGTCGTGGATGAGGAAGATACTGGCCAGCGACAGGCCGCCGAGCGCCAGGCAGATCGTGTGGCAGGTCTTGCGGCTGGTGGCGCGCGCAAGGACCGGCAGCAGGAAGGCGGCCAGCGCCGACACGCCGTTGTACACCGCGAACATCACGCCGACGTAGTTGCCGGCGTCCTGGTAGGCCACCGATTGCGCGTCGACGGTGCCGTAGACGTTGTCGGCAATCGCGGTACCGGTGTAGATCCACATCGCGAACAGCGCGATCCAGGTGAAGAACTGGACGAAGGCCAACTGCACCATGGTCTTCGGCATCTGGCTGAAGCCGCCGACGATCTCGCGCAGGGCCACGCCGAAGCTGCGCGCATGCTGGCGCTGGACCTTGAAGCTGTCCAGGTCGGGCGGCGGCAGTTCGGTGGCGGTGAACACGGTCCAGCTGACGGCTGCCAGGAACACGGCGCCGCCGACGTAGAAGGAGTACTTCACCGTATCCGGAATCGCGCCGTTCAGCGGGACGTTCGAGACGCCGTAATGCGCGAAAATCTGCGGCAGCAGCGAAGCGATCACCGCGCCGCAGCCGATGAAGAAGGTCTGCATCGCGAAGCCGGCGGTCTGCTGGGACGGATCGAGCTTGTCGCCGACGAAGGCGCGGAAGGGCTCCATCGACACGTTGATCGCGGCATCCATCATCCACAGCACGGCCACCGCCATCCAGACGGCGGCGGAATTCGGCATCAGGAACAGGGCGATCGCGGCAAGGATGGCGCCGATGAAGAAGAAGGGACGGCGGCGGCCCCAGGTCGGGTGCCAGGTATTGTCGCTGAGGTAGCCGATCACCGGCTGCACCAGCAGGCCCGTGACGGGAGCGGCGAGCCAGAACAGCGCCAGGTCGTCGGGCGAAGCGCCAAGGGTCGAGAAGATCCGGCTGGTATTGGCGTTCTGCAGGGCGAAGCCGAACTGGATGCCGAAGAAGCCGAAGCTCATGTTCCACAACTGCCAGAACGACAGGCGCGGCTTGAGCGAATGAGTGTGCATTTCCATCTGTGTCCCCTAACGGTGCCCGGACTCGTGCCGAACTACCTCCATGTAGCAAAGTAACATGGGGATTGTTGAGTGTCAATCAGGACAACACCTAGGATAGCGGGGTGATTTTGTAGTCAAACAACAGACTACTGAAGTGTAAAACGGACCAGCAAGGTGTAAACGTCATTCCCGCTTTCGCGGGAATGACTGGTAACTCAGCCCTTCTTGTACGGCTTCTTTTCGCCAAACTTCTTCTTCGGCGCCGCCTTGATCGGCTCCTCGCCGTCACGCGTGATGTTCAGCTGGCGGCCCGCCACCCACACCTTCTGCAGGTGCTGCAGCAGGTCCTGCGGCAGGTCGGCCGGCATGTCGAGGGTCGAGTAGTCGTCGTAGATCTCGATGCGGCCGATTTCCTTCGACGGGATGCCGCCTTCGTTGGCGATCGCGCCGACGATATTGCCCGGCTTGACGCTGTTCGCGTGGCCGACTTCGATACGGTAGGTCGCCATGCCCGGTTCCGGCGCGCGCATCACGCGCTCCTTCTTGAAGCTCTCGCGCGGCTGGGCGAAGCCTTCGCGCGTCGGGCGCGCGGGGCGCTCGTCGTTGCCGAAGTTTTCGCGGCCGAAGCTTTCACGGCCGGCGCGGGCCGGACGCGTATCTTCGCGCCATTCCGGGCGCGGCTCGCGCTCCTTCCACTCCGGCTTCGGCTCGCGGTCCGGCTTCTCCAGCAGCAGCGGCTCGTCGCCGCGGTTCAGCTTGGCCAGGGCGGCGGCGATGTCGATCGCCGGCACGTTCTGCTCGCGCTCGTAGTCTTCGATCAGCTGGCGGAAGATCTCCAGGCCACCGGCGGCCAGGGCCTCGCCGATCTGGTCCTTGAACTTGGCGATGCGGACTTCGTTGACGGCCTTGATGGTCGGCAGGGTCAGCGGGGCGACCGGCTGGCGGGTGGCGCGCTCGATCGCCTTCAGCAGGCCGCGCTCGCGCGGCGTGATGAAGAGGATGGCGTCGCCGCTGCGGCCGGCGCGGCCGGTGCGGCCGATGCGGTGGGTGTAGCTTTCCGGATCGGACGGCACGTCGTAGTTGATCACGTGGGTGATGCGCTCGACGTCCAGGCCGCGCGCGGCGACGTCGGTGGCGACCAGGATGTCGATCTTGCCGTTCTTGAGCTGCTCGATGGTGCGCTCGCGCTGCTGCTGGGCCAGGTCGCCGTTGATGGCGGCGGCCGCGAAGCCGCGCGCCTGCAGCTTGGAGGCCAGTTCCTCGGTCCCGAGCTTGGTGCGGGCGAAGATGATCATGCCGTCGAAGGGCTCGGCTTCCAGGATGCGGGTCAGCGCCTCCAGCTTCTGCAGGCCGGCCACCAGCCAGTAGCGCTGGGTGATGTTGACCGCGGTGGTGGTCTTGGCGGCCACCGTCACTTCCTTCGGCTCGTTCAGGTAAGTGTTGGCGATGCGCTTGATCTGCGGCGGCATGGTGGCCGAGAACAGCGCGGTCTGGCGCGACTCCGGCGTCTCCTGCAGGATGCGCTCGACGTCGTCGATGAAGCCCATGCGCAGCATCTCGTCGGCCTCGTCCAGCACCAGGGTGGTCAGCTGGGACAGGTCGAGCGTGCCTTTGTCCAGGTGGTCGATGACGCGGCCCGGCGTACCGACCACGACTTGCGCGCCGCGGCGCAGCGCCGACAGCTGCGGACCGTAGGCCTGGCCGCCGTAGATCGGCAGCACGTGGAAGTTTTTCATGTGCGTGGCGTAGCTCTGGAAGGCTTCGGCCACCTGGATCGCCAGTTCGCGCGTGGGCGCCAGCACCAGCGCCTGCACGGCGGGGTTCTTGACGTCGATACGCGACAGGACCGGCAGCGCGAAGGCGGCGGTCTTGCCGGTGCCGGTCTGGGCCTGTCCCAGCACGTCGCGGCCTTCCATCAGGAGGGGAATGGTGGCGGCCTGGATCGGCGACGGCGTTTCGTAGCCGACGTCCTTCAGCGCCTTGAGGACGGGCGCGGGAAGGTTCAGGTCGGCAAACGTCGGGAGCGGGGTTTCATGCATGTAGGAAATTCTCTTAAAAATCGAAGGCAAACCTACAGTTTACTCTTTCATGGCTTGCGAAGCGCGATTATTTACGTCGGGCGGGCGGCTTTTTCGCCGAAGTGCGCGCCGCAACAACGTTCGCGCCGCCCACGCGTGGACGGCAGATGCTTTACGATAATTCATCTCTTCGCGATCGAGCCGTCCACCCTAGCTGCCATGTCCCGTCCCGATTTCAACCACCTGCAAGCCTTCATCCTCGTCGCCCGCGAGCGCAGCTTCACGCGCGCCGCGGCCCAGCTGGGCGTGTCGCAGTCGGCGCTCAGCCACACGATCCGCGCGCTGGAATCGAAACTCGGCGTGCGCCTGCTGACCCGCACCACCCGCGGCGTGTCCCCGACCGAGGCCGGCGAAAAGCTGTACGCCTCGCTGGAGCCGCACTACGAGGGCATCGAAGCCGGGCTGGCGGCGCTGGGCGATGCGCGCGGCAAGCCGGCCGGCACCATCCGCATCACCACCCACGACCACGCGGCCGGCACCATCCTGTGGCCGAAGCTGTCGAAGGTCCTCGCCGATTATCCGGACCTCAGGGTCGAGATCAGCATCAACTACGGCCTGATCGACATCGTCGCCGAGCGCTTCGATGCCGGCGTGCGCCTAGGTGACCAGGTGGCCAAGGACATGATCGCCGTGCGCATCTCGCCGGACATGAAGCGGGCCGTGGTTGCCAGTCCCGCCTACCTGGCCGGACGGCCGCTGCCGCAAACGCCGCAGGACCTGACCCGCCACAACTGCATCAACCTTCGCCTGGCGACCCATGGCGGGCTGGCGCCGTGGGAATTCACCAGGGACGGCAAGCCGCTGCAGGTGCAGGTCGAGGGCCAGGCCATCTTCAATACCACGCCGCAGAAGCTGCAGGCGGCGCTGGACGGCGCCGGCCTGGCCACGCTGCCGGACGACATGGTGCTCGAACACGTCGCCGCCGGCCGCCTGGTGCGCGTGCTGGAAGACTGGTGTCCCACCTATCCCGGCTACCACCTCTACTATCCGAGCCGGCGGCAAGCGTCGCCGGCCTTTGCGCTGGTGGTCGACGCACTGCGTTATCGGGCGGATTAGTGAAATTTCTTCATATCGCTATTGAATAAGTAGCGACTACTCTCATGAGTCGGCGCTGGCTATAGTGGCATTTTCAGCCAGGAGCCGCTCATGACGGCAAACAGCATCGCCCTGGCGGCCCTGCTCTGCTGCGCCCTCATGCAGCCCGACGGGCATGCCGCGCCGATCAAGAAGGAGAAATCCACGATGACACCCGCACTCGACCACTATACCCGGCACCTGCTACTCGGCGACCTGTGGCGGCGCCCCGGCCTGTCGGCGCGCGACCGCAGCATCGTCACCCTGTCGGTGCTGGTCGCGAAGAACCAGGCCCACGAACTGCCCTTCTACCTGAACCGCGCGCTCGACAGCGGCCTCGAGCCGGGCGAGATCGCCGAACTGATCGCCCACCTGGCCTTTTATTCGGGCTGGGCCAACGCCACCGCCGCCGATGCCGCCGCCCGCGCCGTGTTCGCGGAGCGGAAGATCGACATGGCCCAGCTGCCGCCGGCCAGGCCTGCACCGCTGCCGCTCGACGAAAAGGCGGAGGCGGCGCGCGCCAGGGGCGTCGAGGAAAACTTCGGCAAGGTGGCGCCGGGTGTCGTGCAGTACACGACCGAAGCCCTGTTCCGCGACTTGTGGCTGCGTCCCGGCCTGGCGCCGCGCGACCGCAGCCTGGTCACGGTCAGCGCGCTGGTCGCCAACGGCCAGGTCGCCCAGGTCACCTACCACCTCAACCGCGCCATGGACAACGGCCTGCTCGAGGCGCAGGCGTCCGAGGCGCTGACCCAGCTCGCCTTCTATGCCGGCTGGCCGAACGTGTTCTCGGCCATGCCGGTCTTCAAGGACGTCTTCGCAAAACGAAAGGAATGATCATGCATCTCAAACGCGTCGGTTCCCAGCCCTCGATGAAGGGCCCGGAACAGTACTTCACCGGCACCGTCCGCATCGACCCGCTCAACAGCGCGCCCGAACCCTCGCGGGTGTCCTGCGCCAGCGTCACCTTCGAACCGGGCGCGCGCTCGGCCTGGCACACGCATCCGCTGGGCCAGACCCTGGTGGTGACCGCCGGCTGCGGCTGGACCCAGTGCGAGGGAGAGGACATCGTCGAGATCCGCGCCGGCGACATGGTCTGGTGTCCGCCCGGCCACAAGCACTGGCATGGCGCATCGACGACTACCTCGATGACGCACATCGCCATCCAGGAGGCGCTGGACGGCGTGAACGTGGTGTGGCTGGAGAAGGTCAGCGACGAGCAGTATCTGGCGGGGCCGCCGCAACGATAGCGGCGATGAAATCGTCGTGCGTCGGCATCACGTCGACGCACTTGCCGATCACCTGCTCGATATTCCCGAGGAAGCCGAGCAGGTCCTTCTCGTCCAGCAGGCCGGCCAGCGGATGGTGGCCGCGCGGGCGCACGCCCTGGCCGTGGAATACCTGCTGCCAGCCGACTTCCGTGAACAGCTCGTTGTTCTCGCGGATCACGCGGCCGTTCGACTTGTACAGCTCCAGCTTGCGGCGCAGGGTGTCCGGGATGTCCATGGTACGGCAATGGTCCCAGAACGGCGTGTCGCCGCGTTCGGTCGCGTGGTAGTGCAGGATGATGAAGTCGCGGATGCGCTCGACCTCGAATTCGCACTGGCGGTTGAATTCGTCGATGTCGGCCTGGTCGAAGCCGGTGTCCGGGAAGAAGTTCAGCAGGCGCGAGACGGTCGACTGGATCAGGTGAATGGACGTGGATTCCAGCGGCTCCAGGAAGCCGGACGAAAGGCCCACCGCGACCACGTTCTTGTTCCACACCTGCTTGCGCTTGCCGGCCGTGAAGCGCAGCATCCGCGGCTCGGCCAGGGCCTTGCCGTCCAGGTTCTTCATCAGGATGGAAGCGGCTTCGTCGTCGCTCATGAAGCGGCTCGCGTACACGTGGCCGTTGCCGGTGCGGTGCTGCAGGCCGATGCGCCATTGCCAGCCGGCCGGGCGCGCGGTGGCGCGCGTATAGGGCTGCAGCTTCCCGTTCGACTCGCAGGGCACGGCCCAGGCACGGTCGCAGGGCAGCCAGTGGCTCCAGTCCTCGAAGCCGGTCTTCAAGGTCTGTTCGATCAGCAGGCCGCGGAAGCCCGAGCAGTCGATGAACAGGTCGCCGCCGATCGCCAGGCCGTTCTCCATCACCACCGATTCGATGAAGCCATTGTCGTGCTGGCGCACCTCGACCACCTTGCCCTCGGACCGTACCACGCCGCGGCTCTCGGCAAACTTGCGCAGGTAGCGCGCGTACAAGCCCGCATCCAGGTGGAAGGCGTAGGGAATGTCGGCCAGCGGCGAATTCGGCATCTCGGGCTGCGGCCGCATGAACTTGCCGGCCCTGGCCGCCATGCGGTTGAGCGAGTAATGCTCGAGGTCGGGCGCCTTGCCGGCCTGCCAGGCGCGCAGCCAGTACTGGAAGAATTCGAGTGTCCACAAGGGCTGGCCGAGGACGCCGAAGCCGTGCATGTAGCGCTCGCCCGCCCTGCCCCAGTCGGCGAACTCGATGCCGAGCTTGAAGGTGGCCTTCGTCTCGCGCATGAATTCATCCTCGTTGATGCCGAGGGTGGTATTGAACAGGCGGATCATCGGGATCGTCGATTCGCCGACGCCGACGGTGGAGATCTCGTCCGATTCGATCAGGCGGATCGCGTACTTGCCGCGCAGGAGATGCGACAGCGAGGCGGCCGTCATCCAGCCGGCGGTGCCGCCGCCGACGATGACGATGTTCTTCAGGGGGGTCTCGGTTTTCATTGTTCTGCCAGCATATGGAAAAAGCCTCTTGCGCGGCGACGCCGGGCAAGAGGCTTTATATACGACCTATCGGCTCACGCCAACACAGGATTACAGCTTGTAGTTCAGACCGAACAGCACGGTACGGCCGAAGCGGGTGTCCTCGATGACGTTATCCTTGGTCTTGCGATAGCGGATGTAGTGCGCGTCGTTGAGGTTGTTCATCTCCAGCAGCAGGGACAGACCCTTCATCGGACCACTCTGGAACTCGTAGCCGAACTGCAGGTCCAGCACCTTCTCGCCCTGGATGTAGCTCAGTTCGCGGTCGCCGGTGTTGTTGGAGACTTCGCCGATGAAGTCCGAGCGGTAGCGCTCAGCCGCACGTGCCGAGAAGCCGTTCTTCTCGTAGTACAGGGTCAGGCTGGCGACGCGCTTGGACAGGCCCGGCAGGCCCATCGTGCCCGAACCGCCCTGGGCGATGTCCGGCAGGTTGACGGCGCTGGCGTTCTGCGAAGCGTTGGCCACCACGCCGAAACCGTCCAGGGAACGGGTCAGGGTGTTCAGCGGCAGCGATGCGGCCAGTTCGATACCCTTCAGGTTGCCGCCGTTGCCGTTCACCGGCGAGGTGAACAGGCCGATATTGGTCGGCGCCTTGACGGTGCTCGGCAGCAGGAAGGGCGTGAAGTCCACGGTGCGGGCAACGTTCACGACATAGGTATCGAGCTTCTTGTAGAACACCGCGGCGCTGACGTAGGCCTTGCTGTCCCAGTACTTCTCGTACGACAGGTCGACACCCTTGGCGCGGAACGGATCCAGCTTCGGATTGCCGCCGCTGCCGCTGTAGATGCCGCGGGTCGCGTCGAGGCCGAAGCTGCCGCTGGCGCGCATGTCGTTCAGGGTCGGACGGGCCATGATCTTGGCCAGGCCGAAGCGCAGGCTTTGCTGGTTGCCCAGGTCGCCGATCAGGTTCAGGCTCGGCAGGAAGTCGTTGTAGCTGGTGCCGTCGGAAACCGGTGCGGTCGGACGATTGGCATCGCTGGTGCCGCCGTTCTTGTCGACCGAGTACGCGGTCGAATCCTGCTTGGTGTGGATCATCTGCAGGCCGAGGGCGCCACGCAGCGGGATCGAACCGACTTGCGAGTCGATACCCAGCTTGGCGAAGGCGGTCGCGACTTTCTCGTTGACGATCCAGTCCTTGTTCCAGATGTCCGGGTGATCCTTGCGCTTCAGGTCATACAGGTTGCCGATGTTGGCGACCGGGTCGAAGGTCAGCACGTTGATGCCGCTGTCGCCGGCCATGGCCGCACCGCTGCCCGACGGGAACGCGATGCTGGCGTAGGGATTGCCGGCGCCGCCCTTCACGGACATCAGGTTCTCGGTGTACTCGCGGGTCTTCGAACGGCTCGACACGTTGACGCCGGTGGTCAGCTTGCTGAAGAACATACCTTCCGGCAGGTCGCGCGTAGCGTCCAGGCGGATCGCGTTGATCTTGTCGTAGTTATGCGGGAACTTGACGTAGCCGGCCTGGATGTCGGAGCCGCCCCAGCCCTGCGGGTCGGTCAGCTTGACGACATTGGTGTCGGCGTAGTTCAGGTTCGGCACGAAGGTGTGGCTGCCGGCGGTGAACTGGACGCTGGCCAGGTTGGTCGCGGCCGAGCTGCCATAGGTTTCGATGTTGGTGCCGGTGCGCTCCGCCGAGTTGAACGACAGGTCGAGGCTCGCGGTCCAGTCCTGGTTCAGGCGCAGCTTGTTGTTCCAGCCGATCGACTTGCTGGTGTCGCTC
This sequence comes from Massilia sp. 01N410, assembly GCF_056399665.1. Lineage (NCBI taxonomy): Bacteria > Pseudomonadati > Pseudomonadota > Betaproteobacteria > Burkholderiales > Oxalobacteraceae > Massilia > Massilia sp. 01N410. The sequence goes on from NZ_JBFTRV010000018.1 coordinate 88,730, forward strand.
CATGCCACGGCGTCGTTGCGGACGACGGCGCGCACATTGTTGACGGTGCCGGCGGTGACGTTGTTGCCCGACAGGGTCGCGTTGACCAGCTGGCCCGGGCGGTCGTACAGCGGATTGCCCGGATTGTCGAACAGCGGCATCTGGATGCCGTGGGTGCGGGTGTCCTTGTTGTACTTGGTGTAGAACAGGTCGACGGTGCTGGTGAAGTCCTTGCTCGGACGGTACTGCACGACGCCCATGAAGCCGTTGCGGTCCTGCTCGTACTTGTCGGTCCAGGAGTTGAAGCCGTTGTACGGGACGTTGACGGTCTGGCCGTTGTAGGTGGTGGTGCCGTTGCCCCAGCCTTCGAAGCGGGTGGTATCGCCGCTCTTGCCCTGCAGGCGAGCGAAGCCGAAGGCCACGCCGATCTGGCGGTTCATGAACTGGTCGATGTACGAGAAGGTGAAGCGGTTGCCGTGGCCCTTTTCGTTATCCATGCCCAGGCCGGTCTTGTCGCGGCGGTAGTTGACCGCCATGACGCGCTTGTTGAAGTCCAGCGGGCGCACGGTCTGCAGGTCGACGGTGCCCGACAGGCCCTGGCCGACGAGGGCGCCGTCCGGGGTCTTGTAGATCACCACGCCCGACAGCAGCTCGGACGGGTACTGGTCGAATTCGACGCCGCGCGAGTCGCCGGTCGAGACTTGCTCGCGGCCGTTCAGCAGGCCGGTCGAGAAGTCCGGGGACATGCCGCGGATCGAGATGACGGATGCGTTGCCGTGGGCGTCGCGCTGGGCGGTCACGCCAGGCAGGCGGGCGATCGACTCGGCGATCGACTGGTCCGGCAGCTTGCCGATGTCTTCGGCCGAAATCGCTTCGACGATCGAGTCGTTGTTCTTCTTGACGGAGATGGCAGCCTCGATGCCGCGGCGGATACCCGTCACGGTCACGGTCGAGATGCCGGAATTGGTGGCGCCGGTAGCGGCAGCGTCCTGGCTGCTGGTCTCCTGCGCGAGCGCGGCATGACCGCTCAGGGCCATGAAGACGGCGCAGCCTGCTGCAACCGGGCTGAGCTTGAATGCAATGCTGCCCGGCACAGTGCGCGCCGCGCGCTTATTGATAAGGTTCATTTGTCCCCTCAAATCGTTCAAATCTATGTTTTTTCCCGAAAACACTAGCCGGAGAGCCATCACTACGGGAGCCAGAAGCAAACGTTCTTAGACGTTCTGCTAACGATTCTGTACTAAAACTAGATGCACTGTCAACGGAACTTGCCTTCGACTACGCGAATGTCGATTTTTTACGCGCTTTTCTTAGAGTGAGGCCATATATCGTTGTATTCGAGCTACAAAGCACGCATACAGACGATGTAGTCGTACTACAAACACATTACTTTGCACCAAGAATGTTTGATTTCGCACCAATTTGGTGCAAATTTCCGTAGTAGATTTTCAGCCTATGTCAAGACAGGTGCTCGGCGACACGTATGTATGCCTTAGAAATGGTGTAGCAAAACTAGAGGTTCAAATAATCACTGTCGTTGAAGACACATCTTTGCTGGTGTATTCTCTGGGCAATAATGCAATGCCGGCACACTTTCCAGGACGCTTGCGTCCGCCAGCCGATGTAGTTGCGCTACTTACGGAGACCTTTCATGCCCGCCACCATCCGCCGCACCCTCGTCAGCTTCCTCATCGGTACCGCCTTCCTCGCCAGCGGCGCCGCGCGGGCCCAGGCGCCCGCCATCGACCACGTCGACCCGCCCTTCTGGTGGACCGGCATGCACGACCAGCGCCTGCAGTTGATGATCCACGGTCCGGCCATCGCCGACCTCGAGCCGGCGCTCGACTATGCGGGCGTGCGCATCGCCCAGGTGACGCGGGTCGCCAACCGCAACTACCTGTTCATCGACCTGGTCGTCGATAGCAAAGCCGTGCCGGGCAGCCTGCGCATCGACTTGCGCGGCAAGGGCGACGCGGCGGCGCGCAGCACCTCGTATGACTACCGCCTGCTGGCGCGCGAGAACGGCTCCGCCCAGCGCAAGGGCTTCGATACCAAGGATGCGATCTACCAGATCATGCCGGACCGCTTCGCCAACGGCGATCCCTCCAACGACAGCGTGGCCGGCATGGCCGACAAACTGGACCGCAAGCTGGGCCACGGCCGCCACGGCGGCGACATCCAGGGCATCATCGACCACCTCGACTACATCGCCGGCATGGGCTTCACCCAGCTGTGGCCGACGCCGCTGGTGGAGAACGACATGCCGGCCGCCTCCTACCACGGCTATGCCGCCACCGACCACTACAAGATCGACCCGCGCTACGGCAGCAACGAGGATTACCTGCGCCTGTCGAGGGAAGCGAAGAAGCACGGCATCGGCCTGATCCAGGACGTGGTGCTGTCCCACATCGGCAAGAACCACTGGTGGATGAAGGACCTGCCGACGCCGGACTGGATCAACCATGCCGGCAAGTTCGTCGCGACCCAGCACCACCGCACCGCCGTGCAGGATCCCTACGCCTCGAAGGAAGACGCCAGCAACTTCACCACCGGCTGGTTCAGCCCCGGCATGCCCGACATGAACCAGACCAATCCGCTGGTGGCCAATTACCTCATCCAGAACAATATCTGGTGGATCGAATACGCCGGCCTCTCCGGCCTGCGGATCGACACCTTCGGCTATTCCGACGGCGCCTTCCTGACCGAGTACACGAAGCGCCTGATGGCCGAGTACCCGCAGCTGAACATGGTGGGCGAGGAATGGAGCAGGCTGCCGGCCGTGGTCTCGCACTGGCAGCGCGGCAAGGTGAACTTCGACGGCTACGTCAGCCACATGCCGAGCATGATGGACTTCCCGCTGACGGAAGCCATGCGCAGCGCGCTTTCGGACGACAACAAATACAACAGGAACAGGTTCAGCGAGGTCTACGAGACCCTGTCGCTCGACTACCTGTATCCGGACCCGAGCCGCCTGGTGCTGTTCGAGGCCAACCACGACATGGCCCGCATCTACAGCGTCGTGGGCGAAGACTACGACCGCTACAAGATGGACATCGCCTTCGTGATGACGATGCCGCGCATCCCGCACTTCTATACCGGCGACGAGATCCTGATGACCAGCGCGACCAAGGAACGCGACGACAACAGCTACCGCCGCGATTTCCCCGGCGGCTGGGCCGGCGACAAGGTCAACGCCTTCACCGGCGCCGGCCTCACGCCGCGCCAGCGCGAGGCCCAGGACTTCGTGAAGAAGCTGGTCAACTGGCGCAAGAACAGCCCCGTCATCCATCACGGCAAGCTGATGCACTATGGGCCGGAGAACAATACCTATGTCTACTTCCGCTACGACGACAGCAAGAAGGTGATGGTGGCCTTCAATGCGAACGACAAGGAGACCGTGCTGGATGCGAGGCGCTTCCACGAGATGCTGTCGGGCGTGGCGTCCGGGCGGGATGTCCTGAGCGGGAAGACCTATTCCCTGAAGGACGAGATCAGGTTGCCGGCCAAATCGACCCTCATCCTGGAACTCTGACGTAGTGCCCGCCCTACCCATGAAGCCGACCATTCTTGCCATCGCCGCGGCCTTCGCCGCGCAAACCCTTCCCGCCATCGCCGCCGAAGCGCCGCCGCTGCGCTACGACATCTACGTCCGCGGCGCCTTCAACGGCTGGGGCACCGACAACCGGCTCGCCTACCAGGGCAAGGGCATCTACGAAACCGACATCCTGGTCAGCCCCGGCAACCACGCCTTCAAGATCGGCAGCAAGGACTGGAACGCCGAGTGGGTCGCGAATCCGTCGGCCAGCGTGGCGGTGGCGCCGGACAAGGCCTATCCGCTCGCCACCGAGGCCGGCCCCGAAGACTATCTGTTCACCAGGCAGACCGCGACCTTCCGCTTCCGCGTCGACGCCTCCGATCCCGCCAGGCCGGTGCTGAGCGTCAGCCGCGTCGAGACGCCGTCCAGCGGACCGGCCGCCGATCCCCACGCCGGCGCCGGCGCGAGCGCATCGCTCAGCTTCCCGACCTGGGACGGCAAACAGGAGACGGCGCGCTTCTCGGTGAAGGATCCGCAGGCGCCGCTGCGCAGCTACGCGCACTCGACCACCATGCAGCTGCGCGATCCCGGTCCGCAATACCTGACATATCGGGAAGACCCGCTGCTTCCCCGCGTGCGCAGCGGGAACCTGGCCTTCGATGCCCTGTTCGCCCTGGCCGCCCACGAGATGCGCCAGGATTCCGTGCAGGAGATCCGCGACGGTAACTACAACGGCAACAACGCGATTCCCTGCGACTGCTTCGAGACCGGAGAAAAGTGGCACTACGTCTGGACCCGCGACCTGTCCTATGCGGCCGACCTCGGCCTGGCCATGCTCGACCCGCAGCGGGTGCGCAATTCCCTGCTCTTCAAGCTGTCCGGCTGGCGCGACGGCGTGCCGAAGGCGCCGCATATCGCCGGCACGCCGGACGGCCTGCAGATCGTGCAGGACACCGGCAGCGGCGGCAGCTGGCCGGTCAGCACCGACCGCATTACCTGGGCCTTCGCCGCCGAGGAAGTGCTGAAGTCGCTGCCGCCCGCCGAGCGCAAGGCCTTCGCGGCCACCGCCTTGAAGGCCCTGTCGAACACGATCGACAACGATCGCATCGCCGCCTTCGACAAGTCCACCGGCTTGTACACGGGCGAGGAATCCTTCCTCGACTGGCGCGACCAGAGCTACGCTTCGTGGATCCCGCAAGACCTGGCCTCGATGGCGAGTTCGAAGGCGCTGTCGACCAATGCCGGCCACTACAAGGCCCTGAGCTTGGCCGCCAGGCTGGCGCGCGAACAGGGAGATCCGACGCGTGCGGCACGCTACGAAGGCTGGGCCAAAGACCTGAAGCGCGCCGTCAACGCCCGCCTGTGGCTGGACGACGCCGGCATGTACAGCAGCCTCACCGCCGCCCATTTCGACGGCGCGCCGATGCACAAGTTCGACTGGCTGGGACAATCGCTCGCCATCCTCACCGGCATCGCCGACGACAAGCGCGCACGCCGCATCCTGGCCAGCTATCCGCACGGCCCGATGGGCGCGCCGGTGATCTGGCCGCAGCAGCTCGACATGCCGGTCTACCACAACCGCGCCATGTGGCCCTTCGTGACGGCGTATGGCCTGCGCGCCGCGGCAGCGGGCCGCAACGTGGCCGTCGCCGACGCCGCCTACGACTCGCTGATGCGCGGCGCGGCCCTGAACATGTCGAACATGGAGAACCTCGAGTGGCTGTCCGGCCAGCCGCTGCTGCTGGACGAAGCCCATACCAACCTGATCGGGCCGGTGATCAACTCGCGGCGCCAGCTGTGGTCCGTCGGCGCCTACCTGGGCATGGTGGTGCGCAACGTGTTCGGGGTCTCGACCACCAATGAGGGCATCGCCCTGCAGCCCTTCGTGACGGCCAGGCTGGGCGCCAAGGTGTTCGCCGCCGGCGATGCGGCTTCGCTGAACAACCTGCGCCTGCAGGGCCATGTGCTGGATGTGACCCTGCGCCTGCCCGCGCGCGCTGCGGCGGGCACGAACGGCGCGAACGGCGTATATACCGTCGAGCGCATCCTCCTGAACGGCAAGCCGGCCGGCAGCAGCATCCCGTGGGGCGCGCTGGCGGCGGACAACCGGATCGAGATCGTGCTCGGCAAACTGGAGACCGGCGAGCAGGCGATCCGGCGCGTGAACGCCGATCCCTATGTGGAGACGCCGGCCGTGTTCGGCCCGCACGAGCCGGTCATCGCCGACCTGAAGCGCGATGGCGCCGGCCATGCCGCGCTGACCATCCAGGCAAAGGACACCGGCAATGTGCGCTACAACGTCTACCGCGACGGCAAGCTGGTGGCCTCGAAGCTGCCGGCCGGCGCCTGGGTCGACGGCAAGGCCTCCGCCACCGCCTGCTATGCCGTCGAGGCGGAATTCACGGGCTCGGGCAACCGCAGCCACCACAGCCGGCCGCGCTGCATGGATGCCGGCGTCGAGATCCCGGCCACGGACAAGCGCGTGAGCGCGGACGTGGCGCTGGCTGCACCGAACGCCCGCTTCGACGAAGCCCGCCTGGCCGGCTGGGGCAAGCCGCAGGACCGCTTCAGCGTCAGGGACATCAAGGTGCCGGCGGCCGGCGACTACGCCGTGCAGGTCCGTTATCACAACGGCGCCAACCAGGTGAACCTGGGCATCAGCGGTGGCGTAAAATGGCTGACGGTCAAGGATGAGTCGGGCGCCATCGTCGCGCAGGGCGTGGTGCAGCTGCCGCACGCGCGCATCGAGAAGGCGCATACGCCGACGGTGTATTCGACGCCGCTGGCGGTGAAGCTGAAAGGGAACGGCGCCTACCGCGTCGAGATGAGCGACTTCTACAATATGAGCTACCTGCAGAGCAACAGCAGCTTCAGCGCGGCCGGCGGCCTCGATGGCCCATCCAACCGCTTCGACATCTATGGCGTGCGCCTGCTGCGCGTGCGCTGAACAGGAAAGCCATGAAACGAATCAGCATGAAGACGATGGCAGCGGCGGCAATGGCCGCGCTGCTGGCGCTGGCGGCCTCCCAGGCCGGCGCCACCACGGTGCGGGTGCACTACCCGGCCGGCAAGGAAGAGATCCACATCATCGGCGACAAGGGAGCGATGAGCTGGTCGAAGAGCGTGCCGGCCCAGCGGCCCGAGGGCCCGCTGAACGTCTGGACCTATACCTGGCCGGACGAGCTGGGCGAGGTGCAGATGAAGCCGACGCTGGGCACGGACAAGGTCTCGATCGGCGGCGCCTACAAGCTGCCGGCCGGCGCCACCGTCGACATCTATCCCTTCTTTGGCGCGCCCTTCGGCAAGGTGACGATCGTGAAGGACTTCGCCTCGCCCCAGCTGAAGAACAGCCGCTCGCTGCGCGTCTACCTGCCGCCCAGCTATGCGGAGAACCCGGCCAAGCGCTACCCGGTGCTCTACATGCACGACGGCCAGAACCTGTTCGACGCCAAGACCGCCTCCTTCGGCGTCGAATGGGGCGTCGACGAAACCATGAATCGCCTGGTGGCGATGGGCACGGTGGACGAGGTGATCGTGGTCGGCATCGACAACACGCCGGATCGCATCCCCGAATACACGCCCTGCTGCGACCCGAAATACGGCGGCGGCAAGCTGGATGCCTACGGCGCCTTCATCGTCGACACCGTCAAGCCCTACATCGACCGGAGCTACCGCACGCTGCCGGGCAAGGCGAATACCGCGATCATGGGCTCCTCGCTGGGCGGCATCGCCTCGGTCGCGATCGCGCAGCGCTATCCGGACATCTTCTCGAAGGCGGGCGGCGTCTCCAGCTCCTTCTGGTGGAACAACGGCGCCCTCATCACCAAGCTGCCGGCGCGCGTGCCGGTCAAGTTCTACCTCGACGCCGGCACCCGGGACGACGGCCTCGACGACACGACCAGGATGGTCGAGGCCATGCGGGCCAAGGGCTACAAGGAGAGCGAGGACCTGATGTTCTTCAAGGCCGAAGGCGGGAAGCACAACGAGGCTTCCTGGGCGGCGCGGGTGGAGAAGCCGATTACGTGGTTCTTCCCTTGGGGGAGCACGAAGCAGTAACGTTACAACGTCGTTCCCGCGCCATGTAAACGTCGTCCCCGCGGAGGCGGGGACCCAAGTTCGTCGCGTATCACCAGCGTTTAACTTTGCACGTACTCACATAAACTTGGATCCCCGCCTTCGCGGGGACGACGGGTTTAAGCGCGGGAACGACGTTATAGTTCCAGGCTGTACAAATTACTCCCCGCATCGTCCGGCACCAGATGTGTAAAGTGCACGAAATTCATCCCCAGCTTGCGCAGCAAGCCGTTCGACGCCAGGTTGTTCGGTGAGGTAATCGCCAGCAGGCGCCGGATGCCGATGGTCGGCGCGTAGTCCAGCACGGCGCGCGCCGCTTCGAAGGCATAGCCCTGGCCGCGCCAGTCGGGCAGGTAGGCGTAGCCTATGTCGATCTCGTCCAGGGTGTCGCGCTTGATCAGGCCGCACATGCCGATGGCGACGTGCCCGTCCGGGCTCCCTTCTTCGTTCAATTCGACCATGTACAGCGAGTGGCCGCGCGTCTCCTGCATCGCGATCGGCCCGGCCAGCAGGGCCTGGCGCGCATCGTCGAGGCTGCGGATGCCGCGGTCGCCGATGTGCTCGATGAAGGCCGGGTCGTTGACCAGCGTGTAATAGAAGGCGGTGTCGTCGAGGTTTGCGGTGCGCAGCCGCAGGCGCGCGGTCCGAGCGATCTCCATGCGTTCAGTCTTCCTCCGGATGGTCCCAGCGGGCCGGGTCTTCCAGCAATTTGTACATCACATAGGCGTCGACATACCCCAGGCGGCGGTGCCGGTAAGCCTTGGGCAGGGTGCCGACGATCGAGAAGCCGAGCCGCTTCCACAGATTGATGGCCGGCGAATTGGTGCTGACCACGTAATTGAACTGCATCGCCAGGTAGCGCTGGCGGCGCGCCTCCTCGATGCTGTGCTCGCCCAACATGCGGCCGATGCCCACCCCCTGGGCGTTCGGGCTGACCATATAGGAGGCGTTGGCCACGTGGTCGCCGCGTCCGAGATGGTTGGGCTGCAGCTTGTACATCCCGAGTATGCGCTCGCCGCCCTTCACCGCCACGAAGGTCGTCGCACTGGGCGCGAACCAGTAGTCGTGACTGTCTTCACGGCTGGTGGCGGGACCATGGGCGAATGTCTCGCCGGTGGCGACATGCGCCTGGAAGATGGTCCACATGGCGCTGAAGTCGGCGTCGCGTGCTGGTCGAATCTGGATGTCTCTCACTGCAGGCCTGCTCGAATGTAACGAAAGCGCAAGATTCTAAACCGGGAATTGTCCGCACGGCTAGGGAAAAATGTAACCGCATTTACACAAAGAAACTGAATTACAGTAAGCAACTTTTTCCGAATTTCTAGGATGTTTGTTCGCCGTGTTTACCGATTTTCTCCTGTGTTTACCTTGTATAGACATGGTTGACTAACATTCTTACTCCTTGCGTGTCAAACGGAAATTTACAACGCCTGGCCGGCCCGGCAGGCGCAGGCTGGCGTGTGCCGGCGGCGCTTCGCTGACGATCTGTCCGCGGCGCAATACCAGGCGGCGCGCAGCGCGCAGGCGGATCGCCTCGGCCGGGCTGCCGGCGTCGAGCAGCACCAGGTCCGCGTGGCAGCCGGGGGCGATACCATAGTCACGCAGGCCGAGGATGCGCGCAGGCGTTTCCGTCACCGCCTGGAAGCATTGGCGCATCGCGGCCTGGCCCGTCATCTGGGCCACGTGCAGGCCCATGTGGGCCACCTCCAGCATGTCGCCGGAACCGAGGCCGTACCAGGGGTCCATCACGCAATCGTGGCCGAAGGCAACCGGCACCCCGGCCGCCAGCAGCTCCGGCACGCGGGTCATGCCGCGCCGCTTCGGATAGGTATCGTGGCGGCCCTGCAGGGTGATGTTGATGAGCGGGTTCGCGATCGCCGCCACGCCGGATTCGGCAATCAGGGGCAGCAGCTTGCTGACATAGTAGTTGTCCATCGAATGCATCGAGGTCAGGTGGGAGCCGGTCACCCTGCCCTGCAGCCCCAGGCGCTGGGTCTCGAAGGCCAGGGTCTCGATGTGGCGCGACAGCGGATCGTCGGTCTCGTCGCAGTGCATGTCGACCATCAGCCCCTGCCTAGCTGCGAACTCGCACAGCAGGCGCACCGATTCCGCGCCCTGCGCCATGGTGCGCTCGAAGTGCGGGATGCCGCCGACCACGTCCACGCCCATGGCGATCGCACGTTTCAGGTTGTCGAAGGCGCCGGGGCTGCGCAGCAGGCCGTCCTGCGGGAAGGCGACCAGCTGCAGGTCGATGTAAGGCGCCACGCGCCGCTTCACCTCGAGCAGGGCCTCGACCGCCAGCAGCCGGTCGTCGCAGACGTCGACGTGGGTGCGGATCGCCAGCAGGCCGCGCGCCACCGCCCAGTCGCAGTAGCGCATCGCGCGTTCGATCAGGTCTTCCTGCAGCAGTTGCGGTTTCAGTTCACCCCACAGCGCGATCCCTTCGAGCAGGGTGCCGGACTCGTTCACGCGCGGCAGGCCGTAGCTGAGGGTGGCGTCCATGTGGAAGTGGGCGTCGACGAAGGGCGGGCTCACCAGGTCGCCGCCGGCGTCGATCTCGCGCCTGCCTGTCAGCGCCAGTTGCGGGCCGACCTCGGCGATGCGTTCGCCGTCGATGGCGATGTCCATGGAATGGCGGCCATCGGCCAGGGTGGCGTTGCGGATAACTAAGTCCATATACGGTCTCCCGATGAGGTAATTGATTGTACTGTCAATGATCTGGATTAAGAAACTATGCTGCGACGCAAGATTTCCTTGCAAAAACAACACAAAATACTTCTTTCCAACACTACCGAACAGCTTTACACTAGGCTTTATTGCAGTGCGTCATAACTGAATAAAAAGGGATCCAGATGACTCCATTTTCCGACCAGTTGTCCGCCGTCCGCCAGGCTCAATGGGAAGCCCAGCTCGACTTGTTCCGCAAGCTTACTGCCCGTGCGCTCGACAGTGCCGGCCAGATCGCCGCGCTCAACGTGCGCACCTCGCGCGCATCGATCGAACAGGCGGCCGGCACCGTGAAGCACCTGCTCGAAGCGCGCGAACCGCGCGACCTGATGGCCCTTGGCGCCGACGCCCAAGGGCAATGGCATACCCTGTTCTCCTACGGCCGCGAACTGTTCGGCCTCGCCGTCGGCGCACGTGCGCTGCCGGCCACCATCCCGCTGCTGGCCACGCCGGCGCCGACCGCCAACGTCCCGACCAGCTACTCGCAGATCATGGAACAGGCCTCGATCGCCACCGCCGATGCGGCCACCATCACCAGCGAGATCGCCGCCGCGGCCGTGGACATCGGCGCCGCGCATGCCGAAGCCGCGCTCGATGCCGCCCAGCCGAAAGCCGCGCCCGCCGACGCCCGGCTGGCCCAGGCCGAAGCCGCCATCGAGACCGCCATCGCCGACGACCTCCCGCCGGCCGAGCCGAAGCCGCTGGCCAAGGCACTGCACGAGGTCTCGCCCATGCCGGCCGGCGCCGAGCATCCGCTCGCCTCCACCGTGCCGCTGGAAGCACAAGCGAAGGTCGAACTGCCGCCGGTGACGCCGCCGGAAAGCATCGCCCCGGCCAGGCCGCCGCGCAACTCGCGCAGGAAGTAGGCAGCCAGGGCAGGCCCCTGCCAAAAATAGTACAGTAGCGGTCCTCGCAACAAGAACGAATAACGGGACACGCAATGGGTTTGGCAAGGCTGATCGGCGGCTTCGTACGCCGGCACTGGCGTTCGTATGCGTCGTCGGCGGTGATGCTGTTCGGCGTCGCCCTGTGCTCGGTGCTGGTGCCGCGCAAGGTCGGCGCCACCATCGACGCCCTGGCGGCGCACCGCATCCAGGGACAGGAACTCACGATCCAGCTGCTGCAGCTGCTCGGCCTCGGGCTGGCGATCTACGTCCTGCGCGTGGCCTGGCGGCTGCGCCTGTACTCCGCCGCCTACCGCCTCGGGGTCGAGCTGCGCACCAGGCTGTATGCGCGGCTGTCGGCACAGGGCCCGGCCTTCTACCAACGCCAGCGCACCGGCGACCTGATGGCGCTCGCCACCAACGACGTCGACGCCATCGAGCAGGCCGCCGGCGAGGCGATGCTGGCCGGCTTCGACGGCACCCTCACCCTGGTCATGGTGTTGGGGATCATGTTCCTCGGCGTAGACTGGCGCCTGACCCTGATCGCCCTGCTGCCCTTCCCGCTGATGGCGCTGGCCTTCTGGCGCATCTCGAGCCACATCCACACCGCGTCCAGCGATTCGCTGAAGCGCTTTTCCGCCCTCAACGACCACGTGCAGGAAACCCTGAGCGGCGTGCGCACCCTGCGCGCCCTCGGCCTGGAACAGCGCAGCGCAAAGCAGTTCGGCGAACTGGCCGCGCGCGCCGCCGACGCCAGCCTGGCGGCCCAGAAATGGGAAGCGGCCTACGAGCCGGCGGTGGGCCTGACCCTGACCGCGGCCACCGGCCTGACCCTCGGCCTGGGCGGCTACCTGGTGTGGAACGACCAGCTCACCATCGGTTCGCTGACCAGCTTCACGATGTACCTGGGCCAGCTGATCTGGCCGATGTTCGCGGCCGGCTGGGTGCTGTCGCTGATCGAGCGCGGACGCGCCGCCCTGGCGCGCCTGCAGCCGCTGCTGGATGCGCCGCTCACGGTCGACGACCACGGCACCGTCGACGTGCTGGCGCGCGGGCCGCTGGTGCTGCGCAATGTGAGCTTTGCCTACACAGGACAAGAGAAGCCGGCGCTGAAGCAGGTGTCGGTCAGCCTGGCGCCGGGGCAGACCCTGGGCCTGGTCGGCCCCACCGGCGCCGGCAAGTCGACCCTGCTGCGGGTGCTGCTGCGCCAGGCCGAGCCCCAGCACGGCACGGTCACCTGGGGCGGCCACGCGCTGGACGAATACCTGCTTGCCACCCTGCGTTCCGGGATCAGCTGGGTGCCGCAGGAATCCTTCCTGTTCTCGGCCTCCATCGCCGAGAACATCGCACTGGCACGTCCGAGCGCCTCGCGCGCCGCGATCGAGCAGGCGGCGAAGATGGCCGACATCCACGACGACATCCTGCGCTTCCCGGACGGCTACGACACCCCGGTCGGCGAAAAAGGCATCACCCTGTCCGGCGGCCAGCGCCAGCGCGTGGCGATCGCGCGCTCGCTGCTGGCGCAAAGCCCGCTGCTGCTGCTCGACGATGCCCTGTCGGCGGTGGACACCGGCACCGAGACCCGTATCCTCGAACACCTCGACGAACTGCGCGCGAATCGCCCGGAACTGTCGGCGGTGATCGCCAGCCACCGCCTGTCGGCCGTGGTGAAGGCCGATCTCATCATCGTGCTGAAGGATGGCCGCATCGTCGAATCCGGCACCCACGAGTCCTTGCTCGCCGAAGACGGCTGGTACGCCAGCCAGTGGCGCTATCAACAACTGGAGGCGAGCCTCGATGTTCAATAAAAATACCCAGGCGAAGCAGGCGGCCGGCCTGCTGCGCCGCGCCGCGCATCCGGACCGCGCCCACCTGGTCTGGGCCACCGGCTGGCTGATCCTGGCCGCCGGCCTCGAAGTGCTCGGCCCCCTGCTGGGCAAGAAGCTGATCGACGAACACCTTCTGCCCCATCATCTCGACTGGACCCGCATGGCACTGCTGCTGGGCGGCGTGCTGGTCACCGGCTGGGCCGCGTCCTGGATCCGCTTCCTGCAGCTGGTGCGCCTGTCCGGCCTGGCGATGCGCTCGGTGCAGCGCCTGCGCGAATGGGTGTACGGCCACGTGCTGCGCCTGCCGATGGCCTTCTTCGACCGCGCCATCACCGGCCAGCTGGTGAGCCGCGTGACCAACGACACCGAGGCGGTGAAGACCCTGTATATCCAGGTGCTGTTCGTGATCCTCGACAGTAGCATCGTGCTGGTCGGGACCTCGATCGCGATGGCCTGGCTCGACTGGCACCTGATGCTGATCGTGCTGGCCCTGCTGCCGGCCGTGCTGGGCATCATCTGGCTGTACCAGCGCCTTTCCGCGCCGGCCGTCACCCGCGCCCGCGCCCTGCGCAGCGACATCAACGCCCAGATGGCGGAATCGATCGGCGGCATGAGCGTGCTGCAGGCGAACAATGCCCAGCACCGCTTCGGCGAGCGCTTCGCCGCCACCAACGACCAGCACTACACGGCGCGCGTGGCCGAGCTGCGCGCCAATGCCTTCCTGCTGCGCCCCGCCCTCGACTTCCTCAACGTGATCCTGCTGGCGGTGGTGATCTTCAGCTTCGGCCGCCAGAGCATGGGCGCGGTCGAGGTCGGGGTGCTGTACGCCTTCATCAGCTATATCGCGCGGGTGGTCGAGCCGCTCATCCAGATCACGATGCAGTTCAGCGGCCTGCAGCAGGCGGTGGTGGCGACCGCGCGCGTGGCGGCCCTGCTGGACGAGACGAACGCACCCGAACACGGCAGGCGTACGGGCAGCGGCGGCCGTCCGGCCGATGGTCCGGCGAATATCGATCCGCATGCGCCGGCGGTACAGGTGCGCGACCTGAGCTTCGCCTACGTCGAAGGCCAGACCGTGCTGCACCACCTGTCGCTCGAGATCCCGCAGGGCGCCTTCTTCGGCATCGTCGGCCATACCGGCAGCGGCAAGTCGACCCTGCTGTCGCTGCTGCTGCGCTACTACCCGGTACGGAACGGCAGCATCGAGATCCATGGCGAGCCGCTGGCCGCCATCGACAACGAACGCTTCCGCAGCGAGGTCGGGCTGGTGCCGCAGGATCCCTTCCTGCTGGCGGCGTCGGCGCGCGAGAACATCGACATGGGGCGCGGACTCTCCAATGAGGCGATCGAGACCGCGGCGCGCGCCGCCCATGCCCACGACTTCATCGTGGCGCTCGAACAGGGCTACGACACGCCGCTGGGCGAAGGCGGCTCGCGCCTGTCGTCCGGCCAGAAGCAGCTGATCGCGATCGCGCGCGCCCTGGCCGGAAAGCCGCGCATCCTGCTGCTGGACGAAGCGACCTCGCGCATCGACAGCCAGACCGAGCAGATCGTGCAGCAGGCCGTGGTCGGGCTGCGCGGCAAGGTGACCGTGATCGCCATCGCGCACCGCCTGTCGACCATCCGCGACGCCGACCGCATCATCGTGCTGAACCATGGCCGCATCAGCGAAGCCGGCAGCCATGAGGCGCTGATGCGCATCGAAGGCGGCCTGTACCAGCGCCTCTACCTGCTGCAGCAGCTGGCGGTTTGAACAAGGGGATAGCGCCTGTCTATACAGCCCATGAGCCGATGGAATACATATGTAGCTTTTTCGCATATGCCCGGGAAAATATGTATTTCTTTGTAGCAAGCGGCGTACAATGACCGGCTGAGTCCCGCACGGGACGACCGTCACGCCCTGAGGAACTATGTTGGCAGGCCACCATCGTGGATCGCATCACCGGCGCAGCCTCGGGCTGCTGGCGGCGCTATTCCTGGCATCCAGCCTCGCCTTCGCCGACGCTCCCGCGCCGCTGGCCCAGCGCCTTGCCGCGCTCCAGGACGTGGGCCGCTTCGTTCCGCAGCGCGCCCTGCCGCAGCTGATGAAACTGGAGCGGGAAAGCCGCGCCGCGCCGCTGGCCGAGAAAGCCGCCTTCCTCGACCTTGCCTGCAAGACGCACAACAGCCTGGGCCAGAACGACGTCGCCGACAGGCTGTGCGACGAGCTGATCCAGCTCGGCCAGCAGCATGCCGACAACACGATCACCGCGCGCGGCCTGCTGGCCAAGGGCTATGTGCAGTTCTCGATGAACGAACTGGCCCTGTCCCACCAGTTGATCTGGCAGGCGGAAAAGCTGGCTGCCGGCAGCCGCGACATGGACCTGCGGGTGCGCGTCACCATCTCTTCCGGCCAGTCCTTCGGCGAGGACGGCAACTTCCCGATGGCGCTGACCAGGCTGCAGGCTGCGGCCAACCTCTCACGCGAGAGCGGCCAGCCGATGCTGATGGTGATCGCCTACAACTCGCTGGCCAATCTGTACGACCAGATGCGCGAATACGAAAAAGGCTTCGACGCGCTAAAGGAGGCCTACCGCGCCGCGGAGAGCATCGACTCCCCGGGGCGCCTGGCGACGCTCAAGATTACCGAGTACGCGCTGTCGATGGACTCCGGCCAGACCCGGCGCGGACTGAAGGCCCTGCTGGAGGCGGTGGAACTGGAGCGCAAGATCGGCGCCGGCCCGATGGTCGCGACCGCACTGGTCAATCTCTCCGACTTCTACCTGAAGGAGAAGGATTATCGTAATGTCCTCTCCTACGGCCAGCAGGCGCTGGAACAGGCGCGCCTGATCAATAAAGAAAGCTCGATGGCGACGGCGCGCGTGAACATCGGCCAGGCCTACCTGGCCCTCGGCCGCCTGGCCGAAGGCAAGCAGAGCATCGAAGAAGGCATGGCCTGGTACGAGAAGTCGGGCGACAAGCCACAGCTGCAATCCGTGCTGGCCGAATACGGCGACGCGCTGGAGCGCGCCGGCGACCTGCCCGGCGCCCTGAATGCCTACCATCGCGAGCGCACCCTGTCGAACGAGCTGTTCGAAAAGCGGCGCCAGAAGGCGGTGATGGAGCTGCAGGAAAAGTACGAGGCCGACAAGGCCAAGCGCCAGATCGAGCTGCTGCGCCAGGAAAACCAGGTCAAGACCACCGAGATCGACAACCGCCGCCTGCAGCAGCGCGTGTGGTGGCTGCTGGCGCTGGTATTCGCGCTGTCCTCGGTGATCGTCTACTTCTTCTACCGCAAGGTACGCCAGGCCAACGCCCAGCTCGAAGAAAAGAACCTGGAACTCAAGCAGCAGAGCGCACGCGATCCGCTGACCGCCCTGTACAACCGCCGCCACTTCCAGGAATTCATGCGCGGCCAGCAGGAGATTGCCCCGTCCTCCGCGAACGACGAGATGGTCAGCGCGATGTACCTGATGGACGTCGACCACTTCAAGCACATCAACGACACCTACGGCCACGGTGCCGGCGATGCGGTGCTGCGCGAGATTTCCGACGCCCTGCGCGAGATCCTGCGCGAGACCGACATGATCGTGCGCTGGGGCGGCGAGGAATTCCTGGCCTTCCTGCCGGCGGTACCACGCGGCAGCCTGGACGATGTGGCGCGCCGCCTGCTGAGCGGCATCCCGGCCCGCACCATCGACTACCAGGGCATCCAGCTGTCGGTGAACGTCTCGATCGGCTTCGCGCCCTTCCCGCTGGCGCCGGGCGGCAAGTCGATGTCCTGGGAACGCGCCGTCAACCTGGTCGACATGGCGCTCTACCTGGCCAAGGGCCACGGCCGCAACCGCGCCTACGGCGTGCAGGGCTTCGCCCACGAGACCGGCATGAGCATGGAGCAGATCGAGCAGGACATCGAGGCTGCGTGGCGCGCCGGCAGCGTCGAGCTGTCTGTGGTGCAGGGCAACTGGCCGGAGCTGCGGGCGGTTTCCTGAGCCGAGCGTTCAGCGCGCCGCTTCCTGCATCTTCTCGCCCGCCTTCTCGACCTTCTCTCCGACTTTCGCCGTCACATGATCCAGGTTGCGGCTCGCTTCCGCAGCCGCTTCCTTCGCCTTGTCGCGCGCCCTCTCGGCGGCCGCATCGGCCTTGACCACCTGGTCCTGGACCGCGCTCTGCACCTTGGCGCCGGCATCGTCGACCGCCTTGCCGGCCTTCTGGGCCGGGCCGATGCCGTCGCCGGACGTCGATTGATTGCAGCCGGCCAGCAAGGCCGCGAGCAAAATGGCTGTAGTCGATATGCGATTCATGCTACTCCTCCTTTCCGGTTACGGGAACTTTGCCTGCTGCTCGGCCTGGGTCTTCAGTGCCCGGCACTCGCGGTTGCCGGCATCGACCATGGTCAGGCATAGCGTCATCTTGTCGGCCGCGGCACCGTAATTGCCGTTCGCCATGTCGCGTTGCGCGCTCTGGATCAGATTGTACGCGGACTGGGCTTTGTCGCCGCCACCGGCGCCGGTCGCCCCGCCGCCCGAAGAACCGGCGGCACTGCGCGGCACGGCCAGCGGGTGGGCGGCGTCGCGGCGTGCGGCCTCGATGCCTTCCTTCATCGCGCGCGTGTCCTCGTCCTCGCCCCAGCGCTTCGTGAACGCCTGCAGGCGAGCGAGTGCCTTGTCCCAGCCGGCCGCCGCCAGCGCCGATTCGACCGCGGCGCTGGTCTCGCTCCATGCCCTGGCGCGCTGGCGCCGCTTCGTACAAATGGCCGCTTCGTCGTTCAGCGCCTGCTGCAGGCGCTGCAGCTGTTCCGGCGTGGCGCGGGTCTTGCGCAGGGCGATCAGCTCGGCCTGGGCATCGCTGCCCTTGCACTCGCGCGCCAGGGCGATCGCGGCGTCGATGCGGCGGTCGATCTTCTTGGTCGACGGCTTGGCCATCAACCACACGCCCCACAGCACGACCAGCGCCAGCACCCACCAGCGCAGTCGGATCGGCTTGCGCCGGGGCGGGTGCGCGGCCAATGGCGGGCGTGGGACTTCCTGGCGCGGCGGCGCTGGCGGTGGCGTTGGCGGAGGCGGCGGTGTGGAAGCGCCCTTGGCGCTGTGGCCGAAGGCGGTCGCGCTCGGGGTGGGCGGCACGGGCGGCTTGAACTCGGGCTTTGCTTCGGGCTTGATCTCCGGCGCGATGGCGGGCGGCGGCGCATCCGACCAGCCGGACAGCGATGCCGCCGCGCTCGCCCCTGCGGCCGCAGCGACCGCGGCGGCGGAGCCGGTCGCGGCCGACGGTGTGCGCGTACCGGCGTGCGCCTGCGCCGTCCCGCACCAGGGACAGTAGTTCACGGGCCGCGGCGCCGGCCGGCCGCAGGTCTCGTTGATACAGCGGTAGATCGCTTCGTCTTGCACGGCGCTCCCTTATTGCGGATCCGGGATCCCGTCGTCCGGATCGGGGATCGCGGCGTCAATACCGTCCGCCAGTTCCGGGATCTCGCCGACCGTCTTCCACTTGTCCAGGCGCGGGTTCCACTGCATGTTCCAGATGCGCGTGCCGGAGTCGATCTCGCCGCGCGCCAGCTGCTGCGCCACCTCTCCCAGCGCATACGGGCCGCGCTGGGCGCCGTTCACGAACAGCTTGTAGCGCGCGGACATCGGGGTCGCGCCGACGACGAATGCCGCCGGTCCGAGGCCGGCCGGATGCACGCCGGCCGCCGCCGGCGCCGCCGGCATCGAGGGACTGACGATGGTGGCGGCGGCAGGCGCCGCGTGCGCCGCATGTGCCAACTCCATCGCCGCCAGGCCGCCCACGGCCGGCGCCGACGAGCGCCGCTCCAGCGCCTGCAGCGCGCGCGCCTCGCTGGCCAGGAACTCCGGCCGGACCACCCGCTTGTCGCTCGGGCGCTCGACTTCCCACTGGTAGGCGTCGCTGGCGGAATCCGGCACCGTCTCGCTCCACAGGTCGAGCTGGGCCAGCGCCGCCTCGACCTGGGCCGGCGACAGCTCCGGCTGGATGGTCGCGGCGCGCCGCATCCACTGGTCGTACAGGCGCCGTGCGGTGATGGTCGGCAGCGAGGGCGAAGGCAGCTGGGCGCCGGTCTCGTCGACTTCCAGCTTGGGCTCGTAGACGCGCAGCTGGTAGTGGCGCATCAGCGCCGCCAGCAGCGCCAGCCGGCAGGGGCCCATCGTGCCGAGGCGCTGGCGCACGCCGGCGATCACCTGCTCGCGGTAGTAGGGCGGCAGGCCGTTCGAGCGGATCGCGTACTCGTTGCCGATCTGTAGCCATTCGCCGGAACCCGGCTCGACCTCGAACAGGTATTGCCCGCGCGGCTGGAAGGCGGCCTCGCGGTCGCCCGCATCCTGCTTGCGGCGGATGACGCCCAGCGCCACCGCCTGGAGGAACCATTCGTAGTCGTCGGCCAGGCGGTTCAGCTCGTCCATCGAAGGCGAGATCGGATGGCGGAAGCGGGTCGAGTCGAAATGCAGGTGGGTCGGGATCTTCGGGTTCTCGATCTGGTAGGAAGCGCGCCAGGTCGGCAGGCCGCGCAGCACCGTCATCGGGTAACCGGACAGTTCGATGTAGCAGACCGCCCTCCCCGGCTCGCCGGTGTTGACGATGGCGACCGCGTCGCCGTGCAGGAAGCCGGTCGGCACGGCGGCGCGGATCTCGGGTTCCAGCTTGCGCCAGGCGGATGGGTCGCCGACGCCGATGAAGCACTTGAACTGGTCGGCGCTGGGCGTGAACTCGGCCGAGAAGCGCGCGTTAATCCAGGGCATGCTGCTCTTGATCCATTCGCTGAACACGCGGTGGCGCTCCTGGGGCGACATGGCGTTCAGGCGCTCGAGCAGCGGATCGATGCTTTGCGCCGGCTCCAGTCCGGCCGCCTGCATCGTCGACAGCTGGGTCTGCGCGCGGCGGAACAGCTTCAGCAGCAGATCGGCGCGCAGGCGCTCGTCGCCCAGCTGCGGGAACAGCTTGGCCGAGCCGCCGAATTCCAGCAGCACTTCTTCGGCCCAGCCGCCGACGTCGCTGGTGAGACGGACCGGCTGCGGCAGCACGTCGCTGGCCAGCTTGATGTAGGTGGCGTGTTCCTGGCGGGCGTCGGCGCGCAACTGGCCGATGCGCTGGTCGCAGGCGGCCAGCATGGCCTGGACCGAACGCCGGCCGTCCTGGAATTCGCCGGCGATGCCGCTCCACTGCGCCTGCCCCTGCTCGTCGGTGCCCTGCGGGTTGCCGAGCCAGGCGGACATGCTGTTCATGACATCGATGGTCTGGCCGGATGCCACCGCCAGCAGATGGAAGCGCAGGTAGTCGGCGATGTCGCGCTTCAGGTGATTCATCACCTCGCGCGACTGGGCATCCTTGCCGAACAGGCGGCCGGAGGCCTGCGACAGGTTGTTCAGCGATTCCTCGACCTGGCGGGTGCGCAGGGCATCGCGGATGTCGCGGTAGCGCTTGCCGTTGCGCTGGGCGTTGGCGAGGTCGCGCTGGGCCAGCCTCGCCTTCACCTGCTCCAGCAGCGACAGCACGAATTCCAGCCCACCCTGCTTGCGGTCGTCCAGCAGCATGTAGAGGCGGCCGCGCACGTTCAACCTCAGTTCTCCGAGCAGTTCTCCGGTCTTGCGCTTGATCCGGTCTTCGCTGGTCTCGGCGGTGGCGCCGGCTTCGCGGATGGCGTCGCGCTCCAGGTTCGGCAGCAGCTCGACCACCTTCTCGCGCCACAATTTGAGGTCGTAGGACGCCATGATGCGGTCGATCTCGAGCTGCACCTTGCTTTCGACCCGTTCCAGCAGCGAGCGCTGGTCCTTGTCCATCAGGAGCATGTCGGTGAGTGCGTATTCCTGGAAGGGCGTGACGTCCACCGTGCCCTTGCGGAAGTCCGGGAATTCCGAGAAGGGATGCTCCCCCATGCCCATCTGCTCGCGCATGAAGCTGTCGCGTTCCGCATCGGTGGCGCGGCGCGCTGCCGTTCCGTCGGTGCTGGCGAGACCGAAGAAGGCCTTTACCATCAGCGCCGCCAGCTCGTAAGCGCGGATATCGTCGCGCAAGCTTTGCTGGGTGTCGAGCACGGCCTGGCCGAAGGCCGAGTACACCTTCGAATAGGACAGCCGCATGTCGCCGAAGCGCTGTTCCGGCACGCGCGGATTGTAGGGTCCGAGCTTGTGCTGCTGCTGGTTGACCGCCACCGAGCGCTTGCGGTTGGCGAAATCGGCCGAGGCGAAATCCTCGAACAGGGTGTCCGCCACCATCTGGTAGACGTCCTTGATATCCTGGGTCGCCTTGTTGGCCAGGTTGGCGGTATCGACGAAATAGACGTCGTCGAAGGGCGCGCCGCGGCCGACCACGCTGTCCGGATCCATCCACTGCACGCGCGCATTCATGTCGCGCATGCTGGTCTCCAGCTCCATCAGGGTCGCGTAGGCATTGGCCTCGGTGCGCTCCTTGTTGGCCTTCGCATAGCCCGAAGGCAGGAACATCACCAGGTCGACCTGGCTGCTTGATACCTCCTGGCTTGCGATGGCCTTGGCGATCCAGCCCAGGTCGATGGCGCTGCCGGCCCCGGTGCCGCCGGCATTGGAGGCGATGACGACGATGCGGAACTTGCTGGTATCGACCTGCAGGCCGAGGCGCTGGTAATTCTCCTTGCGCTCGATGCCGGCGTTCGAACTCAGGAAGTTCAGCGCGCCCTTGATGCGTCCCCTCAGCTTGGGATATTTGTCGAACAGGTAGAGCCGCGCCAGCGCGCGGATCTGGCCCGCGCCCTTGGACGGGTCGATGCCCAGCGAGCGCAGCTTCTTCGGCCGCAGCGGCATCCATTGTTCAATCAAGGGGAAGCGCGCCAGGCTGTCGTCGGACTCGTGGTACTGCGGCAGGTCGAGCGGCTCGACCAGGCGCTCCTCGTCGGTCAGCTTGACCAGCTCGAACCAGGGGTCGGTGCGCTGCGACTTGCCTTCGTCGATGATGGCCTGGTTGTCGAGGTCGAAGTGCAGGAAGCGCGCCACCGGGAAGTCGGCGATCGACTCCACGCGGGTCGGGTGCTGGCGGTTCCAGACCGCCGACAGGATGCGGCGGCGGATCCGCATCATGACTTCCATGCCGGTGCCGCCGGCGCCGATGAACAGGGTCGGGCGCAGGTCGACTTTGAGTTCGGCCCGGCCGGCTGCACCGGTGGTGTTCAGGGCCGAGGGATCGGGAAAATCTGCCATGTCATGCTTCCTTACTTATTTTGTACACTTAGCGACGGCCGATGAGCAAAGCCGCTATCAGGGCCAGCACGCCGATCACGACCAGCGGGCCCGTGATCGCCAGGGTCAGGTACTTGGCCGCGTTGATGATCGCCAGCACCGCGGCGAAGGACAGGAAGGCCAGGCCCACGAACATCAGCCAGCCCGCGCTGCCGGCCGAGGACGGCGCCACGCGCCTGACGACCAGGTGGTGCACGTAGGCGTTTCGCACGAAGAAGTAAATCGCCAGCAGCACCACGAACACCGCGCCGCCGATGGCCAGGTCGCGCGCCGAGGTGTCGCGCAGCGGCGCCGCGCTGGTGTTGGTGGCGCCTCCCGGCGCGATCTCGACCGGCTGGCTGGCGGTATCGGGCGCCGTCTTCGGCATCCCGTCCTGCGGCGTGGTGGGCGTCGTCTGGGCCGGCAGCTTGAAGCCGGGGTCGGTCGACGTTGGACTTGTTTTCTGATCTTGCATGGGGTCCTCTCGGGGTTGTTCTCGTTCTATCGCCCCAGCCTGACCTGGGCGCCTTCGCGCAGGTCGATCAGCTGGTGGCCGAACAGCGTCGTCTTCAGGCGGGCCACTTCCCTGCCCGCCTTGTCGTAGATCGGTTGGGTGGCGCCGGCGCGCGTGTGCATGATGCGCAGCTCGTCCTCCACGGTCAGCTGCACGCGGCGCGGACGGGCATAGGCGTACGCTGCGCCGGCGCCCGCCGCCAGCAGGGCCAGCGCCGCGCCGATCAGCGCCACCAGCGGCCCCGAGCCGTAGTGCACCCTTACTTCGAGCGGCAAGGTAGCGGTCGAGGCCTGGATCTCGCTTGGTGGCGTGAAGATCTCGGGCAGCGGATCGCCGGGGAACAGCGCCGCCATCCGTTCGCGGAAAGCCTGCGACAGCACCAGCTTCTGGCCGGCCAGGTGCAGTTCGATCCGTCCCGGCAGCACATAGGCCGAGCCGGCCGACCTGATCGCCTCCATCGACCATTTGCCCGGCAGCCTGGCCACCGGCAGCTGCATGCTGGACGCCAGCGGCTCGGCCTTGCCGGGGGCCAGCTGGTCGATCCTGCTGCGTGCCAGCTCGATCGGGCGGTTCTCGCCGGCCAGCATCGAGCGCGCGCTGATGGTGGCGCCGGCGATCGTGTAGGGATAAATCGTGTTCTCCAGCTGCCACTGGATGCGGGTGCTCGGCGCCACCGCGTCCGGTTCGACGTCGGCATGCAGGCGGCCGCCGGCATCCATCGCCAGCGCGACGCCGGCCGCGCCCTCGACGCGGCGCGGCACCAGGCGCACGGTGTCGCGGTCCAGCGGTTTCAGGCGCGCCGGCGGTTCGGTGATCACGCGCTGCACGCGGCCGGACGCCAGCAGGGCATCGAGCGCCCGGGCGCCTTCCTTCCCGGCCGCGAACACGTAGACCATCAGGCCGTTCGCGCTGTAGTGCTCGCCCTTGACCGGCATGCGCAGCGGGAAGGCCAGCGCCTTGTCGATCGCGGCGCCGCGGTGGATCAGCGCATAGAACTCGCGGTTGCGCGCGGCGGTCGCCTGGTCGTTGTTGGGACTGTTGCGGTTGTTCGTCACCAGCCAGATCAGGCCGGGCTTGCCTCCCAGGACCTGGTTCAGGGCGGCGTCGACGGCTTCGCCGAGGTCGGTGTCGGCGAGGGCCGCGCCACCCGACCTGCCCGCGCCTGGCTTGCGCGCGGTCTGCAAACCGGCCAGCGCCGCCTCTACGTGGGCATGCAGGGTCTTCGGGTCGGCCTGCTCGGACAGCAACCCTTTCGGCGATGGCGCGCCCGGCAGCGACTGGTTGAAGGCGGCCAGCACCAGGGCGTCGCCGGGCTGCACCACGCTGGCGACGAGTTCCGTCACCAGCGGCTTGAAGGCGGACGCCGGATCGCTGTAGAAGGGCTCCATCCAGCCCGAGTTCTGCACCAGCACCACCTGCGGGATGGCGAAGGCCGGCACTGCCGGCCCGAGCAGGCCGGCAAGCGTCGCCAACCGTGTGGCAAGTGAGGCGAGCGCGCGCCTCACGACGGCTCTTCCAGGTTCCAGCCGCGGATCCGGTTCCAGTCTGGGTGGTGCAGCCAGAGATGGTTGGCGTACACGAAGGGCAGGCACTCGAGCGGGCGCGACAGGCGTGCGATCTCGTCGAGGATGACGTTGCGCCGTCCTATCCATTCGACCGTGGTGCGGGCGATCACGCGGTCGGCCAGCGCGTCTTCCGCGCGGCCGGTGTATTTGTGGAAGCGCAGCACCAGCCCGCTGGGCTGGCTGCGGTTGTTGTTGAAGCTGCGCAGCAGCGGCAGCACCAGGGAATCGTCTTCGTTCTGGTCTTCGACGTGTTCGCCGGACCAGGGCTCGTCGACCACCGGATGGCCGCGCCGGAACAGCAGGTTGGCAAAGCCGAGGCGGGCGCCGTCGATAGGCTCGCGCTGCGGCTTCTCCGTCCCGAGTTCGAGGAAGCAGTAGGACTGGCCGTCGTGCCCGATCAGCCACATGCGGCCGTCGCGGCTCAGGGTCGGGCCGCCGAACTGCAGGCGCGGCAGCCAGGTGTCGGGCCAGGGCAGGAAGCGCGGCGCCTCGCCCGGGCGCCACAGCAGCTGGCCTTCGTCATGCAGCCAGGACAACTGGCCATCGTAGGCGATCGGCCGGCTCCAGCCGGACAGCGGCAGCGCGCCGCATGCATACTGCGGGCCGGGCGCCAGGTCGGCATCCAGCGAGGCCAGCACCAGCACGCCGGCATTCCCGCGCACCAGGCAGGCGAGCTGGCGCCGCATGAGACCGGGCGCGGCGACGAGGGGCGCGGCCAGCACCGGTTCGAGGCGGTAGGTTTCGTTGATCGGATTGATCCACAGGCGGTAGAGGCCCTGGGCGGTCGGCACCAGGCCGACTTCGCCGCGGCGCGGCTCCACGGCCGGCAGCCAGCCGTAGTCGGAGGCGCCGAAGCGCAGGTCGGCCGTACCCTCTTCCGGCACCAGCACGTGCCACAGCGCGCCCAGCGGATCCCAGTACTGCAGCACGCCGCGCCCCGGTGCCAGGGCCAGCAGGCGCTGTTCCGGAAAACCGTAGCCGGCGGCGATGAACACGCACTGGGCGTTCGGCGGCGGCGGCATCGAGGTGTCGAAGCGGCCGATGTGAGGCGCGGCGGGACGTTCCTCCAGGCTGTCGCCGAGCGGCAGCGAGGTGACGGGCAGGCCGTGCGGCACATGGCGCGGCAGCAGCTGGTCGGCATGCG
Source organism: Massilia sp. 01N410 (assembly GCF_056399665.1). NCBI lineage: Bacteria > Pseudomonadati > Pseudomonadota > Betaproteobacteria > Burkholderiales > Oxalobacteraceae > Massilia > Massilia sp. 01N410. The sequence continues at coordinate 114,163 of NZ_JBFTRV010000018.1, forward strand.
GGCCCCACCAGTCGGGGCGGCGCTGCTGGCGTCCGGCCAGGCGCTCCAGGGGGCACCCGCATTCGGGACAGAACGAGAAGCCTTCCGGATAGATGGACGAGTGCTCGCAGCTCCCGCCATCGCAGGAAGGGAGGGAGGCGCCGAGCAGGTGCGCGAAGTCGGCCATGCGTCCGCGCGCATGGGTGCTCCAGTCGATCCGACCCAGGCCTTCGCTGGCGGCCAGCTCGAACTGCCCGTTCTCGTTTTCCAGCCAGACACTGGCCGGAGTTTCCCATCGGTATGCCACTGGGTTTGCCATTGTCCCCCGCTGTCGGTCGTCAAAAACGCGACGGCCCGCTCCATTCCTGGGGCCGTTGTGCTTTTGGAATCATAGCGCCAGCATGGGCGCCATGGCGCCCCGTTCACGAAAGGAGCGGGCGGCAGTGCTTCAGGGATCAAATGGCGGGCTGTTCAGCGGAACTTCTGGACGCATCGACGGACACGACCTGGCGGATTTTCCAGCTGCCGTTCTCCAGCACCATCGACAAGGCCAGCACCTGGCGCGGGCCGTGGTCCTCGCCGGTTTCCCCGCCGCCGCCGAGGGTGACGACGACATCGGCGGCGGCGGCGCGCCGGCGCATGGTGGCCGCGTGCACGCTGCGCTGCCAGGCCGGCCGGTAGCCGGTGGACTGGGTGAAGTAATCGCGCTGCGGCAGCCGGCCGCCCTGCAGCCGTTCGACCAGCCGCGCCGCCAGCTCCCTCGTCACGTAGCGGGTGAAGGTGTCGTAACGGTCGCTGAGCGGATCCTGGTCGGCGCTCAGGGCCTCGAGGTACCAGCCGTAGAACTCGGCCGCCACCACGTCCGGCGCGACCGCGCCCGCCTTGGCCTCGGCCGCCTGCGCAGGCGAGCCTGCGGCCAGCAGCAACGCCAGCAGCAGCGGAAATAAATTAAAGAAAGGAAATTTTCCTTTTAGAATCAACATGATAAGACTCCCCGACAGGCAAACTGTGCAGCAAAGCCGGCCTCGTGTCCGTGAGCTGCCGCAAGCACTGCCGCCGGCATCCGGACGGCCGGGGCAAGGCTATAATGACGGGTTGCCTCCCATCGTCCGACGCCATGAACGCCATCGAGCTCCCGAATCCCGACCTGCCCTCCTCCGCCATCGACGCCGCCACCGCGCACCTGCGCGACGTGCTCGCGATCGCGCTCGAACACGGGTTGGGCATGCGCGCACTGGTCGTGTTCGACCGCCGGACCGGCCTGTCGCGCGCCCTGATGGAGGCTTACCGCCGCAACCTGCCCGAGGCCGGCTTCATCGACTTCGACGCCGTCACGCCGGATGCGGTCCTCACGGCGTTCAAGACCTATGCGCCGGGCGACCTGGTGGTGCTGGTGCAATCGACCAACTTCCGCCTCGACGGCTTCCGCCTGCGCGTGGAGCTGTTCAAGCTGGGACTGAAGGTGATCGAGCACGTGCACCTGTCGCGCATGCCGGGGGCACAGGGCGAGCACTACATCGAGTCGCTGGCCTACGATCCTCGGTACTTCCGCGGCGTCGGCCATGCGCTAAAGCGCCGCATCGATACCGCCTCGCGCGCCGAAGTCCATGGCGGCGACGCCGTGCTCGTATTCGATTCGCCTTTCGAATCGGCCAAGCTGAATGTCGGCGACTACAGCGCGATGAACAACGTCGGCGGCCAGTTCCCGATCGGCGAAGTGTTCACCGAGGCGCGCGCCCTTGAAGCCGTCAACGGCCGCGCCCAGGTCCACGTGTTCGGCGATACCAGCTATCTGGTGAACCGTCCGGAGGCGCCGATCACGCTGGTGATCGAGCGCGGCCGCGTGGTCGGTGCGGAGAACGTGACGCCCGGGTTCCAGCAGGTGCTGGACATCATCCGCCGCGACGAGGGCGAGGTCTGGGTGCGTGAACTCGGCTTCGGCATGAACCGCGCCTTCTCGCGCGAGCGCCGGGTCGACGACATCGGCACCTACGAGCGCATGTGCGGCATCCACCTGTCGCTGGGCGCCAAGCACGGGGTGTACGCCAAGCCCGGATTCAAGCGCAAGGATGCGCGCTACCACATCGACGTGTTCGTGGTGACCGATGCGGTGTACCTGGACGACGAGCGGGTGTATGCCGACGGCGGCTGGACGGTGTCGGCGGCGTAGAATGCCTTGATTACTCAACGGAGCCTGCCACCATGCTGACCCAGGAACAGCGCGACCGCTACCAGCGCGACGGCTACCTCGTCATCCCGAATTTCAAGACGCCGGACGAGATCGCAGGCCTGCGCGCCCGCGCCGAAGCCATCGTCGACGCCTTCGACCCAATGGAGTCCCGCGTCGTCTTCACCACGCGCGACCAGGAAAACGCCAGCGACGCCTGGTTCCTCGGCTCGGACAACACGGTGCGCTGCTTCTTCGAAGAGGAAGCCTTCGACGCGAACGGCCAGCTGAAGCAGGCCAAGGCCCTGTCGATCAACAAGATCGGCCACGCCATGCACGACCTCGATCCGGTCTTCGAAGCCTTCACGCGCGACGCGAAACTGGCAGCGGTGGCGCGCGAGCTGGGACTCGAGCAGCCCCAGGTCTGGCAATCGATGTACATCTTCAAGCAGCCCGGTATCGGCGGCGAAGTGCGCTGGCACCAGGACGCCACCTTCTTCGACTCGACGCCGATCAGCGTGACCACCTTCTGGTTCGCGCTCGAAGACGCGACCATCGACAACGGCTGCCTGTGGGTCGAGCCGGGCGGCCACCGCGGCCCGCTGCGCGAACGCTTCCTGCGCGACGGCGACCGGATCACGATGGAAAAGCTGGACGCGACGCCGTGGCCGGACGACGCCACCGCGGTGCCGCTGGAGGCCAAGGCCGGCAGCCTGGTGTGCTTCCATGGGCTGCTGCCGCATTACAGTGCGCCGAATCGTTCACCTGTATCGCGGCATGCCTTCACCTTGCATGTGACGGATGCGCGCACCGCGTACTCGTCGCGCAACTGGATCCAGCGCGACGAGCGCTTCCCCGTACGCGGCTTCGGCTAAGTTTTTCTTGTAGCAAATACATGCTCCAATGATAATGGTTCGCTGCTGAGCAACCATTCCCTGGAGCCCGAATGCAGAACTTGAAATCCGGCAACAAGACCGTCCTGACCCTGGCGAGCCTGCTGGCCTGCATTCCCGCGCTGGCGGACGACGGCGCCGACATCGGGCACATCGAACAAGCCCTGCGCCCCGCCATCGTCCTGGCCGGCAAGCCGGTGCCGACCGCGACCCTGGTCGACGAGATGCAGCGCCTGCACGTCCCGGGCGTCAGCATCGCCGTCATCCGCGACGGCAAGATCGCCTGGGCCAAGGGCTACGGCCTCGCCTCGAAGGATGGCCAGCCGGTGACGCCGGAGACGCTGTTCCAGGCCGCCTCGATCAGCAAGCCCGTCACCGCCCTCGCCGCGCTGCGCATGGTGGAGGCAGGCAAGCTCGCGCTGGATGCCGACATCAACACGGAACTGCGTACCTGGAAGCTGCCGCCCGGCCCGAAAGGCGCCCATGCCACCCTGCGCCAGCTGCTGTCGCACACGGCGGGCACCTCGGTCTCCGGTTTCCCCGGCTATGCGCATGATGCCGCCGTGCCGACCCTGGTCCAGGTATTGGACGGTAAGCCGCCGGCGAATACCAAGCCGATACGCATCGAGAATCCGCCCGGCCAGGCCTGGACGTATTCCGGCGGCGGCTATACGGTGGTCCAGCAGGCCATGATCGACCGCGCCGGCAAGCCCTTTCCCGAGCTGCTGGCCGAGACGGTGCTCGCGCCGCTCGGCATGAAGGACAGCGGTTTCAGTCAGCCGCTGCCGGCGGCGCAGCTGGCGCGCGCCGCCATGCCGCACGACGCCAAGGGCGAACCCTACAAGGGCGGTCCCTACACCTACCCCGAACTCGCGGCGGCCGGCCTGTGGACGACGCCGAGCGATCTGGCGCGCTTCATCCTCGGCGTGCAGCGCAATGCCGACGCATCGGGACAAGCCCTGCTCTCGCCGGCGATGGCGCGCACCATGCTCGAGCCGGTGAAGAACGGCTACGCGCTCGGCTTCGGCATCGAAGGCAAGGGCCCGAGCCTGTCCTTCGGCCATGGCGGCAGCAATATGGGTTACCAGGATGTGCTGTTGGCCTACCTCGGGCAGGGCGACGGCGTGGTGGTGATGACGAATGGCGAAGGCGGCAACGACCTGGCCCAGGGCATCTTGCGCGCCGCCGCCTTCGAATACCGCTGGCCCGGCAACCAGACCGCGGTCCGCAAGGCGGTCGCGCTGTCGCCCGCGAAGCGCAAGGCGCTGGTCGGGACCTACGAGATCAAGGGAATGGGCAACTTCGAGATCACCGACCAGGACGGCCAGCTCGTGCTGGGGCTGCGCGAAGGTTCGGTCGAACCGCTGTATGCCGCATCGGCGTCGCCGGCCGTGCTGTTCGTGCTGTCGCGCGAGCTGGAGCTGCGCATGGCGAAGGATGGCAGCCCGGCGGGCCGCCTGCATGCCGGTTCCTTCGATCTTCCCTTCAAACGCAGCGCCAAGGTGCCGAAGCACTGAGCGGGGCGCTGAGCACCTCGCGCCGGCAGGCGTTTACCTGGCCAGCAAAGCTTCCTGAACACTGCCCTGGCGCTGCATGAGGGCGGCTATGCGATCGAACTCTGCGGCATCGCGCAGCGGCAGTCCTTCGTCGAAATCGAAGGCCTCCGCTTTCCAGAGCATGTTCAATTGATGGTTGTAGCTGTAGAAGGCGCTGCCATCCCACATTCCATCGCTGCCGTGATACCAGGCGCCGCCGAAATACAGCGTGCGTGGGCGATTGGACGTGATCATCCGTCCCTGGGTGTCGATCCGGCCTGGCTTCGAGCCATACAGGCAATGCAGCGTCGGCGAGATATCCAGATGGCTCGTCGGCGCATCGATCTCGACGCTTTTGTTCATTCGCGGATCGTGGATCAGCATCGGGACGTGATAGGAAACCTCGTTGAGCACGCCGGTCTTCAGGAACCCCGCCTCTTTCCTCGTCCTCAAGCCATGATCGGCGGTGACGACGATAACGGTATCCTGGTATGCCCCGCTCTTTTTCAGCGCGCCGACAACGGCCGCCAGGCTGGCGTCCAGTTGCCTCAGCCGGCTGCGCCCTTCCTCGTACAGCGCTTCTTTCGATGCGCCTTCGGGAAGCCAGGGGCCATGCGTTATCTGCGGCAGGATGGCATACACAAAAGGCTGGCCGTATTTTTTCGCCGTGGCGATCTGTTCGAGCATCTTGCCCAGAACGCGATCGTCCTTTTCCTTGATGCTGCCGTCGATATCTGCACCAACCACCTGGCCTCCCACCTGATGCACCAGCCAGTCGTCGATTTCGTAGCGCTTCGTCACTGGATCGAAGACCTTGAAATCGTAGCCGTCGTCGGCGAGCACGCTGAAAAAGCTGCGGTAGGGATGCTCCGTGCCGAGCGGCAGCGTCTTTTCCAGTCGATACGCAGGATACAGTCCGGTAAAAATGGAAAACCGCGCATAGCTCGTGAAGGGATAGGTCGAATAATGGTTCGTCGCCTTGTATCCGGATTTCCCAAGTTCGCCGAAGGTGCCGGTATCTGCGATTTTGTCGCCGATGAACAGCTCGTAGGGAACCGTCTCCATGATGAACAGCACGAAGTTCCGCCTGCCCTCATGCTTGGCACCACGCCCAGGTGCGTCCGGTTTTTCGCATGCATAGGCGAGGCGTTCGACGCTTCGGTTCAGATCGTCCTGCGATATCTTGATCGTGTCCTTGACTAGCAGGGCTTCGCTCATCCGGATGGCTGCCGAGGCATGAAAAGGGGTATTCGGAAGGTCATCCGTTTTCCAGGCATAGGCCGAAAGAAGGTTCGCGATGCATGCCACCGTGAACAGCAGGACCGGCGCCGACGTGAAGGATGAAAACAGGGACGACTGTCGAAGGCGATATACGGCAAAAATGAGAGCCAGCACCAGCCCCAGTTTGGACAGCGCGGAAATGGAGACGTACTCGGAAATAGTTTCTGGACGCTCCTGCACCCAGGTCAACATCGGCGCAATCTGGTCGACAGAAAAGAATTTGCCGGTAATGCCCAAGGCATTCATATTCACGAATGACAAGCCGACCAGGCTCAAGGACAGCAGCAGAACGACACGCGCAAAGATCACCGGCCTGACGAATCTGGCCATGCACACGAGCATGAGAGGAACGACACCCAGCATAAGCAGAACATCGGCCGCGTAAAAATGCAGCCGGGGCAGCCACCCGATAAGGGCTTCGCTCTGACCAGCGATTCGACTGACGATCCGGTATCCGCCGTCGTCCAGGGTCGCCTGCTTGATTTTCAGGACGTTTGCGACAGAAAAACCGTAAATCACCGCAAGCGCCAGGTATTCGCCGTGCCTGTCGGCGTGTACCTTATTGATGTTCATATCCTTGCCACCGATGTAACCATGAGACGGAAATGGAATATACCTTCGTAGGACGTTTCCTACAACGGATTGACAACATTTAGTGTCAAAAAGCAACGAAATGCCGTTCTGCCTGGTTCGCCACCCGTAGCCGCATCTCACACCTCCTTAGGTCCACCCCATGCACGCTGACGCGGCCGCGCCCGTTCCGCCTGGCGTAGATGCCGTGCGTGATCCAAGCGAAAACGGAGCCCAGCAAGGCTGTGATATATAAGGCACTCCACTACCGGCCGATTTCATGAAACCAGCCTTCTTCGCCATCGTCGGAGCCCAGTTCTTTTCCTCGCTGGCCGACAGCGCGCTGTTCATCCTGTGTGTGTCGCTGGTCACGACGCTCGCGTTTCCGGATTGGATGACGCCGATGCTGAAGATGGGTTTCGTGCTTTCTTATATCCTGCTGGCGCCTTTCGCCGGCGCCTTCGCCGACATGTTTCCGAAAGGCCGGGTGATGCTGGTGACGAACACGATCAAGATGTTCGGCTGCTCGCTGATCCTGGCCAAGGCCAATCCCCTGCTTGCCTATGGCATCGTCGGCTTCGGCGCCTCCGCCTATTCGCCGGCCAAGTACGGCATCCTGGCCGAGGTCCTGCCGGCGCCGCGCCTGGTGGCGGCGAACGGCTGGATCGAGGGAAGCACCGTGGTCTCGATGATTCTCGGCACCATCCTCGGCGGCCTGATCTCCGCCAACGAGCACACGATCGCCTGGCTGCTGCGGCTGGCGCCGGCCCACGGCGGCATCGCCGACACGCCGGTGAGCGCGGCGGTGTTCGTGATCGTGCTGACCTATTTCGTGGCCGGCGTGCTGAACCTGTGCATCGTCAACGCCGGCACGCGCTATGCCAGGCCGCGCCGTTCGATTCCTTCGCTGCTGCTCGATTTCTACCGCTGCAATTCGACCCTGTGGCGCGACCGCGAAGGCCGCGTCTCGCTGGGCGTGACCTCGCTGTTCTGGGGCGCCGGCATGGTGCTGCAGATCCTGTTGCTGGCCTGGGCCCAGTCGGCCCTCGGCCTGGGACTGGACAAGGCCGCCGCGCTGCAGGGTGTGTTCGCCTTCGGCGTCGTGATCGGCGCCGCGATCGCCGGCAAGACGGTGCCGTTGGTGCGCTCGATGTCGGTGATGCCGGTCGGGATCGTGATGGGCGTCGGCCTGTGCGCCATGGTGTTGGTGCATACGCTGCAGGTCGCGCTGCCCATGCTGCTGGGGATCGGCGTGCTGGCCGGCCTGTTCGTGGTGCCGATGAACGCCATCCTCCAGCACCGCGGCCACAGCCTGATGAGCGCCGGGCAATCGATCGCGGTGCAGAACTTCAACGAAAACCTGGCCATCCTGGCGATGACGGCCAGCTATGCGTTTGCGCTGCAGGTCAAGCTGGGGATGAATACGGTGCTGGTACTGCTGGGCATCCTGATTGCGCTTGCCACCCTCTATTTACGCACGGTGGCGAATGCGGCACGCCGCGCATAAACATATGCATATTTAGAGCAACAAAAGTATCCAAAACGCCACATTTTGGCATTTTAGTGCTTTGTAACAAGCTTGTTACAAATCAAGCGGACCCTTGTTCTAGAGGTAAGACTAGAATATTTTCTTCTTTTCAACCTCTATTGCAGGGTAAATATGATACGTTTGCCGATAAGCTTGGCGGCGCTATGCCTCACCATGTCCGCAATCGCAGCGGAACCTTTCGACGACAAGTTCCGCCAGCTCGACGAACTGCTTCCGACGCCGACCACGATCCGCACCGCGTCCGGCGCACCGGGTCAGGCCTACTGGCAGCAGCGCGCCGACTACACGATCCGCGCCACGCTGGACGAAGCAAACCGTGCGATCACCGGTGCCGAGACGGTCACGTATCACAACAATTCCCCTGACACGCTGACCTATCTGTGGGTCCAGCTCGACCAGAACATCTACAAGCCGAACTCGGATTCGCGCACCACCGCCACGATCCGCTCGCGCGACGCCTGGGACAAGCCGCGCGGTCCGGACGACGGCATGAAGTTCGACGCGATGCAGTCGCTGATGACCGCGCGCAGCTTCGACGGCGGCTTCAACATCAAGTCGGTGAAGGACGCCAATGGCGCCCCGCTCCACTACGTCATCAACCGCACCATGATGCGCATCGACCTGCCGCAGCCGCTGAAGCCTGGCGCCAAGGTCGCGTTCTCGGTCGAGTGGAGCTACAAGATCAACGAGCAAAAGGTGCTCGGCGGCCGCTCCGGCTACGAGAAGTTCGACGAAGACAAGAACGACCTGTTCGAGATCGCCCAGTGGTTCCCGCGCATGGCCGCCTACTACGACGTGATGGGCTGGCAGCACAAGCAGTTTCTCGGCACCGGCGAATTCACGCTGGAATTCGGCGACTACGACGTCTCCGTCACGGTTCCGGCCGACCACATCGTGGCCTCCACCGGCGAGCTGCAGAACCCGGGCGACGTGCTCACCGCCACCCAGCGCCAGCGCCTGGAACAGGCCCGCACCGCCACCAAGCCGGTCGTCATCGTGACCCAGGCCGAGGCGGAAGCCAAGGAAAAGACCCGCGCCACCACCACCAGGACCTGGCGCTTCAAGGCCAAGAACGTACGCGACTTCGCCTGGGCGTCCTCGCGCAAATTCATCTGGGACGCGCAGGGCTTCAAGAAGGATTCGACCAATGTGCTGGCGATGTCCTACTACCCGAAGGAAGGCAACCCGCTGTGGGAGCGCTATTCGACCCAGGCCATCATCCATACCATCGACCAGTACAATAAGTACTCCTTCGACTATCCGTATCCGGTCGCGATTTCCGTGAACGGTCCGGTGGGCGGCATGGAATACCCGATGATCTCGTTTAACGGCCCGCGTCCGACCAAGGACAAGAAGACCGGCGAGATCACCTATTCGAAGCGCACCAAGTACGGCCTGATCGGCGTCGTGATCCACGAAGTGGGCCACAACTACTTCCCGATGGTGGTCAACTCGGACGAGCGCCAGTGGACCTGGATGGACGAGGGCATCAACAGCTTCGTGCAGTACCTGGCCGAGCAGGCATGGGAAGAAGGCTATCCGCAGTCGCGCGGCGAACCGCGTTCGATCGTGGACTACATGAAGAGCGCGAACCAGCAGCCGATCATGACCAACTCCGAGTCGATCTCGGCGCTGGGCCCGAACTCCTACGCCAAGCCGACCGCCGCGCTGAACATCCTGCGCGAAACCGTGCTGGGCCGCGAACTGTTCGACTTCGCCTTCCGCGAATACGCGCGCCGCTGGAAGTTCAAGCGTCCGACCCCGGCCGACTTCTTCCGCACCATGGAAGACGCTTCCGGCACGGACCTCGACTGGTTCTGGCGCGGCTGGTTCTA